>JBEQBV010000025.1:0-24161 GCA_041639635.1 Novosphingobium sp. | reverse complement strand
GTCGGCATCTCGGGCGCGATCCAGCACCTTGCGGGCATGAAGGACAGCAAGACCATCATCGCCATCAACAAGGACGAAGACGCCCCGATCTTCCAGGTGGCCGACATCGGCCTCGTCGGCGATCTGTTCACGCTGGTGCCGGAACTGACCGGCAAGCTCTGACCAACATACCACGCTGGAGTGTTTCCCCGGGGAAACACTCCAAATGGGTTAAAGGAGCAGCGGTGGGCGCAAACGAAAAATCAGGTGGTGAAGGCGCGGCAAAGCCCAGCCATGGCCGTGCTGCCCTGCTCGCTTCGATTGCGCGTGGATCAAGACTTTCCCCGACATATCTGATGCTTGTCGCCTTGGCGACGGCGATCGCTCATGTCGGGCTGCTGATGGATTCGCCGCCGGTAATCATCGGCGCAATGCTCATATCGCCCCTGCTTGGCCCGATCATGGGGTTCGGCTTCGGCGTGGCGATTTTCGAACTGGCCCTGCTGCGCCGTGCGGCGGCCTCGCTGGGTGCGGGCATGGTGCTGGCGGTGCTTATCGCCGTGGTGCTGACGTGGATTTCGCCTATTCAGGATGTGACCCCCAGCATTCTGGCGCGCGTGCGGCCCAATCTGTTGGATCTGCTCGTTGCCGTTTTCGGTGGAATTGCAGGGGCTTATGCCACAGTCCGGCGTGAGGCGATCAGCCTTGTCGGGGTTGCCATCGCCACCGCGCTGGTTCCGCCCCTGGCGGTTGTCGGCTTTTCCCTTGCCACCATGCGGTTCGATTACGCATGGGGAGCGTTGCTTCTGTTCATCACCAACGCCACCGCGATTGCGCTGATGGCCACAATTACCGCGCGAATCCGCGGCTTTGGCACGCAGCTTTCACCGCGGCAGAGCTGGGTGCAGACCGTCGGCATCTTTGCCGCGCTAATCGCGCTGGCGATACCGCTGGGTCTTCGTCTTGCCGCCAACGTGCGCGAGGCGCGGGCGCAATCGGCGATTAATCGCCAGTTGCAGGAACTGGCAGGCCCCGCCGCGCGGATTGACCGGCTTGACAGCAACCTTGCGGCCACGCCCGCACAAGTCGATGCTGTGGTCATGGCACCGGACTATAACGAAGGGCTGCAGGACCGGTTTGCGGATCGCGTCGAAGGGTTGCTGGGCCGCGATGCCAATGTGCGGCTTGTCCAGATCCGCAGCGGCACGCCCGAAGCCGATGATGCCCGACGGGCGCTGGAAGATGCAGTGGCGACCGAACGGACCCGTAAGGAGGAGATCACACGCCTTCGCGCCACGCTGGCGCGCATCGTCGATGGTGATGGGGCGTCGGTATTGGTCGATCAGGACCGCCGTTCCGCGCAAGTCTTCTCGGCAGAACCACTGCCGCAATCGACGATTGCCGCGCTGCAGATTGCCTTTCCGGGATGGACGCTGACCTGGGCCGAAGCGACGCCTCCAGTGGATTCGGATTCGGCTACGACAGCGGCAGAGTGAGGCACTGGCTGAAATCGTCAGTCACGTAATCGGCAAAGGCTGCACAATTGGCAAAGCCGTGCTTGCGATAAAGGCCAAGCGCCGGTTCGAACGCTGGTCCACGGCCGGTTTCAAGGCTCACCCGCGCATAACCGCGTGCCTGCGCCACGGCCAGCAGATGCAGCAGGATTGCCTCGCCCACGCCTTGGCCCAGCCAAGCCGGAGCAACGCGCATCGATTTCAGCTCGCCGTGCCCTGCGTTCAGTTCGCGGATCGCGCCCATTCCCGCCAGTGCCTCGCCCAGTTTTTCAACCGGCAGGGCGTGGACTTTGCAGGCGGGCGAATGGGTGTGCATTCCGGACAAATGCAGCGCCACCAAAGCGCGGATGGTCTCGCCTGAAAGATCATCTTCAACGATCCGCAGGTTCAACATCACACTTTTTCGCTGTGTTTATCCGCCTTGCGCTTGCCAAAGCGCATGCCGGCCTCAAGCCTTGCGCGCAACTGTGCGTAATAGGCTTCGAGAAAGGCGCGTTCATCGCCCGCACCGGCGCTCCACCCGATCTTGCCGCAAATGGCCTGCGCCACATCGCGCATGCCATCAGCGCGGTTCTCGCGCAGCACGCGCTCCAGCACTTGCAGTTCATATTCGCCATAGACAGCAAGGTCTGCATCGCTGAACGTATAGAATGCGCCGGTCTGCACCGATTTGCCGCGCGCAGCTTCACCCACCGAAAGCGCCTGTTCCAGCTTCTTCTTGGGCGCTTCCACTACCCAAGTGCCGGCAATCATGTCGCCACAGCGCATCCGGTCACGGTTGAAGAACGGGAAGAGCATGAAGATCAGGAACCAGCCGAGCGCGGCCCATCCGGCCATCTCGGTATCGCCGCCCTCTACGCCCGCCGAAACGATGAAAATGATCGGCATGAACAGTTCGATATCGCGCACAAGATTGCGCGCGATGACCGCCTCGGTGGTCAGCCGCCCTCCGTTCCCGCCGCTGGCGCGCGCGGCCACGCGGATGCCGCAGATGCGCTTTCCGGGCGTTGCCCCGCGCGGGCCGAGTTCGAAGAACAGGAACCACCCATTGCGGAACAGGAACATGATCACGATCCACGCAATGATCAGCGCCTGAATCGCCCGGTGCGTGGGGCTTTCGCTGCTTTCCACATCGATGCCGACACCTGCTGCGGTCCAGATAAGGATCAACGTGGAGCCGACCATGGCCGTCACGATCATCAGCAGATCGAGGAACAGTGCCGCCGCGCGTGCGCCGCGCGATGCGAGGACGAACGGTATCGGCACACCTTCGGGTGAAATCACCATGCGCCGCCGCTTGTCTTCGCCTGCGCGGAAAGATGAGGCGCGTTCGGTGTTGGTTCGGCGGAATGGCAGTTTCAGCGCCAGCGCCATCAGCGCGCACTCCGGCGGAAGGCGAAGAAATAGGCGCACCATGCCACCAGCATGAAGCCACCCACGATCAGCCGCGATGGCGTGGAATCCACCATCTGGCGCGCGAAGCCTTCAAGCAGGGCGGCGATCACCAGCATCAGCACCACGCCGGTCATCACTTGCGCCGCGCGCCGCCCGGCAGCCGCCGCAGCATCCATCACCGGCAGGTTGCCGGGAAAGGCCATTGATCTGCCCACGTGGATGCCCGCTGCACCTGCCAGCAGGATGGCGAAAAGTTCGGTCGTACCGTGGATTGAGAGCCAGCCGACCAGATCGAGTAGCAGCCCTTGCCCGTGATAAAGCCACAGCAGCGCACCGAGCATCGCGGTGTTATGAATCAGCAGCAGCATCGTGGGCAGGCCAAAGGCAAAGCCCAGCGCAAAGCACAGGATCGAAACTTGAGCGTTGTTGCTGAACAGGCTGGCGGCGAAAACGCTCATCCCGCTCTGATCCTGATTTCCGAACAATGTCCGCAGCAGCACTTCGCGGCTTGCGCCGGGCACGCGCTCATCGGCAAGGCCGCCGGGGACCAGCGCATAATACCATTCGGGATTGGCCGCGACGAGCAGCCAGCCCACCACCGTGCCCGCCACCATCAGCGCCAGCGCGATCCAGATTTCCAGCGCCATGCCGCGCACGCTGGCGCTCCACCCGCCGCCCAGAAAGCTGCGGAACCATGACCACAGCGAGGCGCGCGGGCCATAGACGAGGAACCACGCGCGTTGGGTCAGCGCTTCTAGATAGGCCACCAGCGCGGCATCGAGCGAGGTTTCACGCGCGATAGACAGGCTGGAGGCGGCGGTGCGATAGAGCGCGGGCAGAGCGAGCAGGTCTTCGTCCGAAAGCGCGCGGGTGCGGCCTGCTTCCATGCGTTTCAGGATTGCGTCGAGCCGCTTCCAATCCGCCTCGCGCTCTAGCCGGAACCGGTCAGACCGCAGCGCAGCCTGTTCGGCGGCGACGGCCTGTTCGGATGGTATGGAGAACCAACCGCCGATGCGCTGCGCGATGTTGGTGGTAACGGCGTTCATCCGATCCGCCCTTCGCGCTTGATAGCAAGGTAAGCGTCGAGCAGGCGCGTACCGATCTGGTCGTGCCGCGCTTCCAGCACACGCACACCAAGGTGCCGCAGCCGTTGCAGCACCAGCGCGCGCTGGCGGATCAGGCTGCTGGCGGTGACGGCTTCGGCCACCGATTGCATGTCGGTCACGTCCGCTGTGGTGATGTCGGCCAGTTCGGCATCGGTCATCACTACGAACAGCACGAGGTGCTTTTCGATCAGACGGCCCACGTTCTCCACCATCAGTTCGGCGCTGGTGGGATCGGAGAAATCCGAGAACAGCACGATCAGCGAGCGGCGTTTCAGCCGCGCGGACAGCGTGGACAGGGCAAGTGTGAAGTTCGGCTCACCGGGGTGGTAATCGAGCTGGGCGGCGGCGCGCTGCAGCCGTGCAAAGTCGCGGCTGTCGGTGACAAAGGGCGTGGCGACTTCGGGCCGGGCGGCAAAGCCGAACAGGGCGACGCGATCCTGTGCTTTCAGGGCGACATAGGCGGTGGTCAGCGCGGCGGTGACGGCGCGGTCGATGCGGGGCAGGCCCTCGATCGGTTCACACATTGCCTGCCCGCAATCGAAGGCAAAGACGATCTGGTTGTTGCGCTCGACCTCGTATTCCTTGGCATAGAGCCGCCCGTGGCGGGCTGAGCTTTTCCAGTCGATGCGGCGGCGGTCCATGCCCGGTTCGTATTCGGCCAGCGCCTCAAAATCGGTGCCTTCGCCCCGGATTCGCCGTGCAATCATGCCGAACTGGGCATCGCGCAGGAAGATCTGCAGGGCGGGGCTGCGGACGGGTGCGATGTTTGGCCAGACGCGCACTTCGCTGTCGAGCGGGCGCGCGGCTTGCCGGTGGGCAAGGCCAAGCAGGCCGTTCCAGCGCAGCCAGATGCGGCTGACAGCGCCGGTGCCGCGCCGGTTGGGCAAAAGGTCTGTCGAGCCGCTCCACGCGCCATCGGTGAAGGTGAGCGGCAGAGCGATGCGCCCGCCCGGCGCAAGACGCGGATCGCATTCCAGCGCGGCTTCGAGGCGCGCGCGGGGCGCGGTGCGGGAAAGGTCGGCCAGCACGGTCAGCTTGGCCGCCTCGCCCACTTCGGCATCCGAAGGCACGATGACGCGCAGATCATCAAGCGATCCGGCAAACAGGCCATCGAGCATGATCAGCACCAGCAGCGCGCCACCCAGCGCGGGCGCGGCGATCCATGCGCCGGGAGCTGCTGCGGCCAGCACCAGCGCCAACGGGGCCAGCCCTGCAATCAGCAGAACAGCACGGCCCGTTGGCAGCAAGGCGGGCGGCTTGTTCAACGGGGCGCTTCCGTGCTTTCGACCAGCGCGGCGACGATGGCTTCCACCTGTTTGCCCTCGATCTCTGCCGCCGGGCTGAGCATCAGGCGGTGGCGCAGTACGGCGGTGGCGAGCGCCTTCACGTCATCGGGAATCGCATATTCGCGGCCATCCAGTGCGGCGCGAGCCTTGGCTGCCCCTGCCAGCAGCACGGCGGCGCGCGGGCTTGCGCCCACCACCAGATCGCCGCTTTGCCGCGTGGCGCGGATCAGGCGAACCACATAATCGACCACCGATTCGGCTATCGTGACCGCCGCAACCGCCGATTGCGCGGCCTTAAGCTGCGCGGCATCAGCCACGGCCACCACACCCAGTTCCGCAGGCTTTGGTGCACCGCGCCCTTCGCCATAGCGGGTGACGATGCGCGCCTCTTCCTCAGCCGAGGGGTATTCGACCAGCAGCTTGAACAGGAACCGGTCCAGCTGCGCTTCGGGCAGGGGATAGACGCCTTGGCTTTCGATAGGGTTTTGCGTGGCGACGACCATGAAACGGTCGGACAGGGCGTGGGCCTCGCCATCCAGCGTGACGCGGCGCTCCTGCATCGCTTCGAGCAATGCGGCCTGCGTCTTGGGCGGGGTGCGGTTGATTTCGTCGGCCAGCAGCAGTTCGTGGAAGATCGGCCCGCGCGTCAGCGTGAACTGGCTGGTCTGGAAGTTGAACAGGTTGGAGCCGAGGATATCGCCCGGCATCAGATCGGGCGTGAACTGGATGCGCCCGAAGTCCAGACCCAGCGTGGCCGCGAAAGTTTGAGCAAGGAACGTCTTGGCGGTTCCGGGCGGTCCTTCAAGCAAGACATGGCCGCCGGCAAAGAGCGCGACGAGCAGATGATCGAGCACCGGCTCCTGCCCTACCACAGCCTTGCCAACCTCTGCCCGGATGGCGGCGGATAGCGCGCCAAGGTCGGCCAGGGTCATCTCAGGGGCATTTAGGTTCACTTCAGAAGCCTTTCGATCTGTTGCAGCACCAGCGCGCGCCGGGTCACGTCATGGGGTTTGCGCGCATCGCGCAAGTGGCGGGCAGCAGTGGAAAATGGAGGGCCGGGGATGGCGCGGCGTTCCTGCGCGGTGTCGATCAGCCGCTCCACTTCTTCGGGAGAGATACCGCGTGGCAGACCCAGCGCCAGCGCAATCCGATCCCGCACTGCATCGGCATAGGGCGCGGCGGCAAGGTGGACGCGGCCTGCGCGGCGGATCAGCCCGGCGGCGTTGGCCACCAGCGCGGCCTTTCCCAGCGCAATCTCGGGCCCGCCCTTAAGCGCCGGGCCAAAACGATTGAGCGCGCGCCATGCGACCGCTACGGCGGCCAGGAACAGGCAGATCGTGGCGGCAAGGAACGGCGGTTCAAACGCCAGCGTCAACAGGTTGCGGCTGGCGCCAAAGCCATTGAACGTCATGTCGAAGGCGATGGGTGCGTCACGATCATCCGCTGTGGCCAGCACCAGCTCGCGTGCGAGCAGTGCGGTGGCTTGATCGGCAAGGCCCCAATTGTCCATCAGATCGGGTTCGAACACCAGCACGACCGGATAGGCGTCCTCGTCATCGCCACCGTAATCGGGATCGATTCCGGCGAGGTCATTGAGCGCAGGATAATAGCCGCCATCATCGAGCCACGCGGCCAGAACCTTGCCGTTGCCTGCGTTGACGATGGGCACCAGTCCCTTGCCGTAACCGCTTTCTACCACCTGATCATCGGGCAATTTCCCGCGCCGGTCGCCGATCTTCCAGCCCCCTGCGGCAAGCGATTTTGGGTCACCGAGTTCAACTGTGACGTTATCGGCAAAGCCCCGCCATTCGGGCGTTCCGGCCGATACGACCTGCACCCAGCCGGTCTTGGCCTTGGACGAGTTGGCGTCCATCGCAAACCATTTGGGTGCGATGATCAGCGTGGGGCCAACATAGCGCCGCGCGTCGACAATCTTGGCGATTTCCTTGCCCTCGGCCCCTGCGGGCGGGGTCAGGATCAGCAGGCCCGGCGCGGTTTCAAGCGCCTGCCGGTTGCGCAGGCGCTGCACATCGAGGCCCTCGGCTTCGAGCATTTTGGCAAGGCCCGCAAACCCGATCAGCCCCTTGCTGCCCACATGGCCGCCGCCGTTGTTGCCGCTGCCGCCAGTGCTGTTGCCCAGAAACCAGAGCAGCGCGGCAAAGGACAGGGCGCCGACCAGCAACATGCCGATGACGGTTCCCCGGGAGAAGGGCGAGGGTGCCGCGCTCAAGCAGCAGTTCCCAATTTTTCTGGCCCAAGCGGTTCGAGCGCGAAGCGGGCATAGGCGGCGCGCGCGGTGGACCAGTCCTCTGCCCCCAGCGGGCGCAGCGCATAGCGGGCACGTTCAACCAGTGCGGTGATCGTGCCGAAGGCGGTGCGCGCTTCTGCCGGAAGCCCCTGAATTGCGCCGATTTCGCGCGCGGTGCTGGCAGGGGTGAGCCAATCGGGCCGGGCGCGGGCAATCTGGCCGACGCTGCGGCGGAGCAGCAGGTGCGCGGCCTCTGCATAAAGTCCCTGCGCGGCGAGCCGGTCTGCGTCCTCCAGCAGCGCCAGCGCCTCTTCACGCGGGGGCGTCCATTCTGGCGCGGCCACCGTGTTGCGGGCCTTGCGCGCAAGCCACAGCGGCGAGAGCAAGGCCCAGACGATCCATACCACGCCCAGCGCTGCGCCAATGATCAGCAGTTTTTCGATCAGGCTCCAGCTGCCACCCAGCAGGTTACCGAGAGGTTTGAGCAGCCAATCGAGCCATTCGCCCAGCGTTTTCAGCCATTCGGGCGTAACGCGGGGCGGATCGGGCGGCACGGGGGCAAACTGGATATCGGATGATTCGCGGACAGCGCGCCATGCCGCTTGCGCCGAATCCGCTTGCGCGGCTGCGTTGTCGCCTGTCGAATTTGCCGCTGCCGGTGCCGTCACCCTTGCAACCTTGCACGCACAACGAGGCGGTTCAAGCGCAACTCACTCCGCCAATCAGCCGCGGATACGTTCCATCGGGTAGGTGCCCAGCATGCGCAGGTCTTTGGCAAAGAAGCCTAGCTCTTCAAACGCCAGATCGACCGCGCGGTCACCCGGTGCGCCCACGATATCGGCAAAGAATTCGGTTGCGGCAAAGCTGGCCCCGCGCTGGTAGCTTTCCAGCTTGGTCATGTTGACGCCATTGGTGGCAAAGCCGCCCAGCGCCTTGTAAAGCGCGGCGGGAATGTTGCGCACCTCGAACACAAACGTGGTCATGGCGGGGCCGGTGATCGTGGCCGGATCGAGCGGCGTTTTCGACAGGATCACGAAGCGTGTCGTGTTGTCATGCGCGTCTTCGACATTGTCCTCGATCACGTTCAGGCCATAAAGCTCTGCCGCGATGCGCGGGGCAAGGGCAGCCACGGTGGGATCGCCCAGTTCGGCCACAAACGCCGCTGCGCCTGCGGTATCGGCATAGCTCATCGGCACGATGCCCCGCTCACGCAGATAGAAGCGCGATTGGCCCAGCGCCTGTGGGTGGCTGTAGGCCGCGGCGAACGGGCCGGTGCCCAGCGCCATCAGGGCGGCGTGAATGTCCAGAAAGTGTTCGCCCACGATGGACAAACCGCTTTCGGGCAGAAGGAAGTGGATGTCGGCCACGCGCCCGTGCTGGGAATTTTCGATGGGGATGATCGCCTGCCCGGCGCGCCCTTCTTTCACCGAATCCAGCGCATCTTCGAACGAAAAGCACGGCAGCGGCAGGCAATCGGGCAGGGCCTCCATCGCGGCGCGGTGCGAATTGGCACCGGGCGCGCCCTGAAACGCAACGGCCCGCGCCGGATCGGCGGCAGTCGCAGCGGCCATCTGTTCGACAAGGGCAAGCGCGGGGGCGGGATAGCTTTGCATAACGTCCGCGCGTTAGGCTGCTGCGCGGTTGCGGGCAAGTGACAAGACTTTTTTGTGGGCTTTTTGGGAGTCAAACCATCTTGCGCTGCGGCATGGCGCTGACTAGAGCGGCGCCATCTCGCGCAGGCGTCGGCAAGGTGTCGGCGTGCGGCATTGGGGTTCTTAAATGGACGATCGTTTCAATACCATCGCCGGTTGGGGCTTGTTCGGAGGCATCGTGGCTCTGGGGCTTTCCAGCCTTTCTGGCCACTATTTCCTGGCTGATAAAGAGCATCGCCCTGAAAAGATGGGCTATGCCATCGAAGGCGTGGTGGAAGAAGCCGCCGCCGGAGCCGAGGCCGAATTGCCTTTGCCGAATCTGCTGGCTGCTGGCGATGTGGCCGCAGGCGAAGGCATCTTCGCCAAGTGCAAGGCATGCCACACGCCCAACGAAGGCGGTGCCAACGGCATCGGGCCAAACCTTTATGGCATTCTGGGCAAGCCCATTGGCAAACATGCCGCCGGCTTTGCCTATTCTGCTGACCTTGCGGGCAAGGGTGGCAACTGGGATTTCGCCTCGATGGATGCGTGGCTGAAGAACCCCAAGGCGTTTGCTGCCGGCACCAAAATGTCGTTCGCGGGCCTTGCCAAGGCTCAGGACCGCGCCAACGTCATCCTCTATCTCAACTCGCTGGGTTCAAACCTGCCGCTGCCTGCTGCTGAAGCGGCACCTGCGGCTGAAGCGCCGGCAGATGCTGCCGCCAGCGAAGCGGCACCCGATGCCGCCGCCCCTGCTGCCGCTGAAGGTGAGGCTGCACCCGCCGCCTGATTTGCAGCGGAGTGTTGGAAAAAGGGCGCGTGGATATTGGTCCACGCGCCCTTTTTCGTGTCCTGATTCCGGTCGCGTTATCCTGCCACGGTTTCCGCCCGGCCCTTGAACCCCTGCGCGATCACATACCATTCGGACGAATCCTTGCGGCTGGAGGGCGGCTTGGCATGCTTTACGGTGGTGAAGTTCTTTTTCAGGATGTTCAGCAGTTCGGCATCGGTGCCGCCAGCAAAGACCTTGGCCACGAATGCGCCGCCGGGGGCCAGCGTCTGCACCGCAAAGTCCACCGCCGTTTCGACAAGGCCCATCGTGCGCAGATGATCGGTCTGCTTGTGACCCACGGTGTTGGCGGCCATATCTGACAGGACAAGGTCGGGCGGGCCATCCAGGGCATCGCAAAGCGCCTGCGGGGCCTCATCGGCCATGAAGTCCATCTGGAAGATGGTCACGCCTTCGATCGGCTCGGTTGGCAGCAGATCGATGCCGACAATCTTGGCCGACGCGGCCTTCTTGCGCACCACCTGGCTCCATCCGCCCGGCGCAATGCCAAGATCCACCACGCGCTTGGTATTGCGCAGCAGCGTGAACTTTTCGTCCAGATCGATCAGCTTGAACGCTGCCCGGCTGCGCCAGCCTTCGGCGCGGGCCTGCTTTACATAGGGATCGTTCAACTGGCGCGAGAGCCAGCGCACGGACGAGGCTGAGCGGCCCTTGGCGGTTTTGAGCCGTTCGTTGGGGTTCTTTCCAGACCGGCTCATGCTGCTTCCGTTCGTTTGGGACCGCGCCGGTTGCCAGAAGGCGTGCCAGTGGGGTTGCCCGAGGGTGAATCCGGGCTGATCGCCATCAGGCTGCGCAAAATGCCTTCGCGGATGCCGCGGTCGGCAATGCCCAGCCGGTCGGCTGGCCAGATATCGAGAATCGATTCGAGAATCGCACAGCCCGCCACGACCAGATCGGACCGTTCGCGCCCGATGCAGGGCAGGGCTACCCGTTCGGCAGGCGTCATCACTGCCAGCCGCTGACTGATATCGCGCATCGAGGTGGCAGGCACGACAAGGCCGTCAACCGCGCGCCGGTCATACTGCGGCAGTTCCAGATGGACGCTGGCGAGCGTGGTAACCGTGCCACTGGTGCCAAGCAGGCGGATGCGCCCTTCGCCGCGCGCGGCATTGCGCATCGGGCTGACGCGCTCGCAGAAATCGGCAAAGCCTTCGTCCACGCGGCGGCGCATTTCGGCATAGGCGGCGGCGCGGGCCTGAGGGCTGTCGGCAATCTGGCCGATGCTTTCGGTGAGGGACACCACTCCCCATGGCACCGATTGCCAATCGAGAATGCGTGGCACGGTTTCGCCGGTTTCCACCAGCACCATCTCGGTCGATCCGCCGCCGATATCGAAGATCATGGCGGGGCCGGTGCCCTGTTCCAGCAGGATGTGGCAGCCCAGCACCGCCAGCCGCGCTTCTTCCTGCGCGGTGATGATGTTCAGGTGGATGCCGGTTTCGGCCAGCACACGATCGATGAAGGCCTGTCCGTTGGTGGCGCGGCGGCAGGCTTCGGTCGCGACGGAGCGGGCGAGGTGGACATTGCGCTTGCGCAGCTTTTCGGCGCAGACGTGCAGCGCGGCCAGCGCGCGGTCCATCGCGGCATCTGAAAGCCGCCCGGTCTGCGCCAGCCCTTCACCCAGACGCACCACGCGGCTGAAGGCATCGATCACGACGAAGTGTTCGCCCGATGGCCGGGCGATCAGCAGGCGGCAATTGTTGGTGCCAAGATCGATGGCGGCATAGGATTGGCGGTAGTGCTGGGGAGGCCGTTGCCAGCCAGCGGGCGCTGCTGTGAATGCCGGAGGTGTTGCCGGGTTGGGCACAGGTTCAGTTTGAGGCGCAATTGCAGGTTGGGGGATAGGCGCTGCGCCCCCTGCAAATTCACCATTTGTCCCGCCACCGCGCAATGCGGGCGGTTTCGTCTTGCCGACCGGTTCGGGAGGAATCGCGCTCCCGGCATTGCTGCGTGGCTTGCGGGGCTTTTTCCTTTGCCCCTTCTTGCTGCCGAAACGCGCAACCTGCCCGCTGGTCGGCGGAAGGATTCCCGCCATGACATGTATTCGCTTATGTTTTCCCGTGCCGCTGCATGCCGCCGGGTACTTGGGCACAGTGCTAGCGCTGCAATGGCTTGCCCGCAAGGCCCCGCCAACCCGACCCCCGCCCAAAAATGCCTATCCGCGCGCTTGACTTGCACCCGGAGCCCCCTTAGTTGCCCGCCACACACTGCCCCGTCGTCTAATGGTAAGACTACGGATTCTGATTCCGTCTATCGAGGTTCGAATCCTCGCGGGGCATCCATTCTCCTGAAAATACGGGTCATGGTCACTGCTGGTTGCGGTGGCGTTTTGGTGCGTGTGTGTTGTCTGCGCTTCATGCAAGAAGGGCATGGACCGGGTGAACCGGACCATGCCCCTGTTTGTTGGCGGGTTTGCCGCCGGATCGTATTCAGGCTTAGAAACGGCCGCGGAATTCCACGCCTACCACGCGGGGCTGGATCACGCCGAAGCCGTAGGAGCGGATGATCACGCCATCGTTCTGACGGGCCAGCGTGTAGTCGTTCGCTACGCTGACGGTGGCGTACTTGTTGAACACGTTGTTGGCGAACAGCGTGATATCCAGTTGCGGCGTCTTGTAGGTGACTGACGTGCGGCTGGTGGAATAGCCGGGGATCGCTTCACCATAGCCACGTGCGCCGGTGGTGGACAACGTGTCGCTGCGGGCGGCGGTGGTCCACTGCAGGAACAGTTCGTTGTCGTTTTCGAGCGGCACTGTGTAGGTGGCGGTGATCGATCCGGCGTGCTTGGATGTGCCGGGCAGGCGGTCGCCAGCGAAGGCATTTCCTGCGGTTGGCAGGCCGTCAACGACGACGCCGAAGCCATTGCTGATCCCGCCAATTAGTCCTCGGGAATCCTGGGTCAGCTTGGCATCAAGGTAGGTGTAATTGCCCGACAAACTGAGCCGCCCAAGGTTCAGCGCCAGCATTGCTTCAACGCCGCGGCTGCGGGCAGCGGACGCGTTTGTCGTTATGCCCACTGCACCGTTTGCTGTCTGGCTACCAATCTGCAGGTTTTTCCAATCGATGTTGTAAAGATTGATCGTGCCCTGAAGCTTTCGGTCGAGCACGCTGAAGCGAAGGCCAATTTCATAGTTCGTCGTTTCGTCCGGGCCGAAGTCCAGCTCGTTCGGCAGAGCGCAGACGTTTTGGCCCGGTGGGAGTGGCTGGATGCAAGGCGCAACGCGGTTGACGCCGCCGATGCGATACCCGGTGGAATAGGTAGCATAGGCAAAGAGTTCTGGGCTGAACTCATAGGACGCGTTCAACTTGTAAACAAACCCGTCTCTCTCGGTCTCCCCAGAACGGATGCGCGACGGATCAAACTGGATCAGCGGATAAGGTGTGCGGCGGCGACCGCCTCCGGTTAGCGGTGTGTCGGTTGCGCCCGAGATGAAGGCCGAGTACTTGTAATAGCGCACGCCGCCCGTGACCTGGAAGGCAGGGGTGATGTGCCAGGTGGCTTCGCCAAATAACGCCTGTTCCTTGTTGTCGATATCGGTGAACGAGATATACTCCAGACCATCGGGCCGGAAAACGCCTAGGAATTCTGGCAATCCTGGAGTGCGTTCGGCGCTGAACGTATATTGCTCGAACCGGTTGTAGAAGCCGCCGAGGACCCAGTCGATCGGTCCGCCGTGGGCCGATACGATGCGGATTTCCTGGTTGAACTGCTTGGGGTTGCTGTCCGAATTGGTCCGGCCAGCGAAGGCGGGGAACAGTTCGTAGTCATAATCAAGATCGAGCAGCAGGTCAGTGACATCGGCCTGGCTGGACAGGGTTTGCCTTGTAAAGGCCGTTGCCGACACGATCTTGGCGATGTCCCCGACGTCGATTTCAACTTCGGCGGCGAACATTTCGGCCTTCCGGCGTGAAGGCTGCATAACACGCTGGCCGTTTTCATACTTGCCGGTGCCCAGCACACCACGGCAGTTGGCATAGACGCACTCACCATCCGGGAAGGGCACGCCAATGGGGTTCAGCGTGTACCTTGCGCCAAAGCCGCCATTGGTCTGCGTACCGTTAGACCTGGTTTCCTGCAGGATGTAGCTGAAGGTCGGACGCAACCAGCCGAAATCGAAGCCGAGCTGCGCGCGGACCGAATAGGTTTGTTCGTCGTTCAAATCCTTGCCGCGATAGAGGTTTGCCTCAACCGCCTGCGGATTGTTGAAATCAGGCTGCGGCAGGGACACACCCAGCGTGCGCACGAGAAACGGCGAATCCATGAAGCCGGGATCGCTGAAGTACCCGCCGGTAACGCGCAGGGCGACCTTGTCTTCAATGATCGGGATGTTGATCGTGGCATCAACAACGCTGCCGACGCCTTCGGATTCAGCCACATCATAGATGCGAGCGTGGCCTTCGGCCTCAAGCTTCGAGAAGTTCGGGCGGTTAGGGATGTAGCGAATTGCGCCTGCGAGAGTGCCGAGGCCATAGAGTGTGCCCTGCGGCCCCAGCAGCGTTTCCACGCGGTTGATATCAAGGAACTTGAAATCGACATAGAGCGGAATTTCGCCAAGGTAGACACCAACCGCCGTGTCGCGGTTTGCTCCGCTGGGACCGCCCGAGGTGATGCCGCGCATGACGATGCTGTTTGCGGTGCGTGGGCCGGTATCCGGCACAGTCAGGCCCGGGGTGAACAGGCCGAGGTCACCCACGTCATCAAGCCGCTTGTTTTCTAGCGATGGGCCATCAACCGCCGAGATGTTGATCGGTGCAGTTTGCAGTGACAAGGAGCGCCGCGTTGCGGTAACCACCAGTTCGTTCTGCCCCGCCGCTTCATCGGAGGCCATGTCTTGCGGAGCTTGATCCTGCGCCTGGGCTGGCATGGCGATGATGCCCGCCAGGAAAGTCGCTGAGAGCAGCCTGAGTTGCGTTTGCTTCAAATTCCTCATGATTTCCCCCGGTTTATCAGATACTTAACCTAGGCTCACCCCGCCCATGCGATGGCTCTGGCCATTTACGGCTCACGCTCATTCCAGCTTGGAGTTGCAAAGTTACGCATCACTGGCGGGGGGTATATGTGTCGTTTGACGTATGCCCGGGGCCTTCACGGGACAGGGCCGGGGGGCGTCCAAGGCTCACCAAAGGGCAGCTACGTTAAACGACGTAACACCGGAATCGGTCAGGCGCGGTAATGTTCCACCACAAAATCAGTATTTTCGAACCATTCTGTCGTGGGAATTGCCATGAGCGAAGCGATCGCCGCCGAAAAACCAGCATATATGGTCAGTGCCCCCATCACGCGCGGGCTTGAAAACCTTGGTCGCGTTGAAGGTGGGCCGGTGAAGCAATTCATCTTCACCTACTTTCAGCCAGCGTTCCTCGCGCTGGTGGTTGCCTTCTATTACTATGCGCCTGCCGAATGGATCAAACCATCGGTCACGCTGTGGATTGGCTATGGCGTGAAGGTGATGATGCTCTCGATGGAGTGGATTTCACCACGCTATAAAAGCTGGCAGCACACCTGGAAGGAATTGGCTTGCGACACGTTTTATGTGGCCATGGGGGCCATGTTCGTGCGGGTGGTGTTTGGCCCGATCAACAGCGAAGCGATCATCACGTGGTTTCAAGACACGTTTGATCTGGCCAAGTTTGCATGGTTCATGGGTCTGCCGCTTCTGCTTCAGGCGGTAATGATCTCGTTCATCGGCGATTACTTCCAGTACTGGATGCATCGCGGCATGCACAACTGGACGCCGCTGTGGCTGACGCACGCGCCGCATCACTATGTGACGCAGCTGAACGTGCAGAAGGGCGCTATCGGCAATCCGGTTGAAATCTTCTTGATCGGCCTTGGCATTGGTGGCCTGTTCGATTTCCTGCCGCGTGCCGTGCTGCTTGCAGGCGCATTCGGTCTTGCCGTCAGCAGCTATCAGCACTGCAACATTCGTTTCAACACGCCGCGCTGGTGGTTCAAGATCTTTAACACGACCGAGCACCACAGCCTGCACCATGCGCAGGATTATGAAGCGACCCGCAGCAACTATGCCGGCACATGGATCTGGATCGACCGTATGCACGGCACCTGCCTTGATGGGGAAGCCGAATTGCTGGGCCAGGAAGGCGGCCGCCGGATGCCCATTGGCGAAACCATGCTCTACACGTTCACCGAGGCCTACAAGATAATCCGGCAGAAGCTTTCTGCGCGTGGTCCGATGAGCGCGGTGCCTGCGGAATAATCAGCCTGACGTAATGGGGGCGCGGAACTGCTGCCACTGACGGTGGCAAGAGGTCGCGCTCCTCCCGCGCCGTTTTCAAAGGATGACATCGTGAACCTGCCATACATCGACTGGATTTGGCGCACCAAGGGACAGATCGAAATCGATCCGTCGGAGGCTCCGGCGCAAGCCTTCGGAAAGCTGGAAGAGCTGTTCCAGAAGCAGAATACCAAATACCAGATCGATGGCGACACGCTCACGTTCACGAAGAACAACCCGCTGCCGCAAGACAAGATGTCGATCTTTGACCGGGGCACCTTGGTGATTTCCAACGGAAAGCTGTTTTATGACATGACCAGCCGGGCTTTGCTGGCCTGTTTTCTGGCACCGTTGTTTTTCTATGGCCTTGGTCACGCCGGCGTTGCCATCGACAAGTGGCGCAACCCGCCAGAAGTGGTCAAAGCCAAGGCAGAGGCGGCGAAAAAGCGCCAGCTGGTGAAGCCCGAAGACGTGCCGATGAACCCGGTTGACCAGATGCTAGGCGCGCCGGTTCCCGAAAAGAAAAAAGACGGCAGCGAGATGGGCAAGCGCAACCGCAAGCCATCGATGCAGACGGCCTATATCTACATGGGCATTTTCTTTGCGCTGTGGATCGTCGGCCGCATGCTGGAGCACAAGCTGATCCATAACCGGTTCCGCAAGATGCTGTATGGCGAAGAATTTGCCCGCGACGACAGCCTAAGGAGCGAAGCGGGTGTGCAGATGGCTGATGTGGGGCCGGTCACCAGTTGATTGGCTGAAAGCCAGCACGCTGCAGACCAAACACAAAGTGCGCCCCCGCCTGCGCGGGGGTGCAAGGCGTTTTACCTTCACACGGCAATCAAGGGTTGGGTCGTGGTGGCCGGGGATATACGATGAAATCGGCGTGCCGATCAATCGCGGGCGGTGATGGCGCATTGGCCAAGGCCTGACGCAATTCTTCGATGACCGCAGGCGAAAGGGGCAGCGCGCGTTCGGCCGGATGAGTGGCGGCCTGCATCGGATAGTCCTGCCCCGGGGTGCTCGTCATTTCGATATGGGCACCCAGAAGCGCCCTGATCGGGTGCGTCCGCGCAAAATCCGCCAGCCGTTCTGTGCTTGCGCGAAATGTGGCAAATTGCCCGGCGGGTATGTAGAGCCGCCCCGGATAGAGCATATCGCCGGAAAAGAGCAGCTGCGTTCGTGCATCATAGACCATGATGTGCGCCGGTTCGTGCCCAGGCGTTGGAATGATGTCCAGAAGCCGCCCACCCAGATCAAACTGCGCGGTCTTTGTGGGCCATTCGCTTACGCCGAAGGCGGCGGCGACGTCTTGAGGCTTCAGGCCGACGACGGTGGTTTCGGGCCGATCTGCAAATTCGCTGTCGCCCGCATGGTGATCGCCGTGCCCGTGCGAATGCGCCACAACAAGATGGAGCCGACGGCCATCGTGCCGCCTTTGCCATTGGGCCAAGAGGCGATCCACCACCGGGCGAATGCGCACGTTCCCCGCGCCGCTATCGATCAGCAGCGCACGGTCCTGCCCGAAGATCAGGTAAAGAAACGGTGCTTCAAAATTCGTGCGCACCGATTGGCGAATCACTGCCGTGTCCGCATCGATCATCTGAACCTGCGTTTCAGGCTCGTCTGCGATTGTTCCGTCTATCCACGGAGCAAAGCTGGGCGGTTGAAGTGGGGGTGTCGTTGCAGCGCTTAGGCTTACCATGACGGTTGCGAGCAAGGCTGCGCGCAAACCGAATCGAGACGCTGAACGAGAATGCACAAGCCGCTTCAGAAATCGCCCTCCGCTGTGGCGCAAGGGTGGCGTTGGCTTATGGAGCGCTGATGCTGAGGAAGGCGAGATTGGTGTTGCCACCAAACACGCCAATTGGCAGCGGTGCCTTCATCTGCGTGCGATCCTTGCCAACGATTTCCACCGCGATGGCGCGCGCAGCAGGTGCGCTCCAGTTGCGCACGGTCTGCAGTGGCAGCGATACGTGCCAGCGCTTTTTACCCGAGACAGCAACTTCGCGCTGTTCGATCAGAACGGTTGCCGCAGGATCATCGCGATGGCCCGATATCCGCAAGCAGGTCCGTTCGCCGCAACGCTCCAGCTTCGTCGATGGAACAGCGCCCTTGGCCTGAGCCGAGGCTGGAACAACGGCGGTGGCGACCAGAAGGACGAGCAGGGGGTTGCGGGTGCTTTTCATACTCGGAGTGTCACGCATCGCCGACTTTTGCCCTATACGGCAATTGACGTAGAGCTTTTCAAAGCGGACTGACTATGATGAAAGTATGAAGTAATAGCTGTGGCCGTAATAATGCGGCGCACGGCGTTGTTTTATTGCCATTTGGGCTGTTGAAGCCTATATCTCCAGTAGAGTCGACGAAGAGCGACGATGTTTTGCAGGAGATAGAAATGTTGAAGGCTTCGATTGCGGCACTGGCCGCCAGCATTATTGCCGCTACCCCCGTATACGCTGCCAGCCCCTCTAGCCCGCTGGTTGAAGACAGCGTTGTGCTCAAGCTCGGCAACCTCGATCTTGCCACGGTTGATGGGCAGCGTCAGCTTTCCATCCGCATGAATCAGGCTGCCCGTCGCGTCTGTGGCGATCGTCTGTCGAACATTCACCTTTCGCTCGAAGCGCGCAGCCGTGAATGCAAGGCCGAAGTGGTGGCTGATATCCGTTCGCGGATCGAACAGCAGGTTGCCCATGCCGGCAACGTTCTGCCCACGTCCTACCAGATCGCCGTACGTTAATTCGTGCGCGATGATGAATGTGCGGGTGCGCCAGCAAGCCTGGCCGCACCCGCTATTCGTTTTGATTTAGCTTTCTTTTTGGACGGGTTTATTTCGCTGTTTTGCCAGCCCTTGCACTTTCTGCCGTTTCGCCCGACTTAGGGCGCATGACAGAAGAAGAAAAACAGCACGATCTTACCAAGCGTAAATTCTACAAGGCCGAGCAGGAAGCCGGTTTTGTCGAAAGCCAGCCAAGAACCACCCCGCAACAACAGAACCCAGCCTACAAACTGGCCTTTCGCGATACCGATTTCCTTCTGCGGGAGGAATTGCGCCCCGTCAGGTTCCAGCTGGAACTGATGAAGCCCGAAATGTTGCTGGACGAGGCCAACATCGGCTCAACACTGGTGATATATGGCTCGGCGCGCATTCCATCGCCCGAAATGGCCGAAGCGGCGCAGGCCACGGCGACAACGCCTGAACGCAAGGCCGTGGTCGAAAGCCTTGTTGCAAAGGCCAAGTATTATGAAGAGGCGCGGCGGCTGGCGCAGATTGCCAGCACTTGCGGCGTGGTGGAAGAACGCAAGCGCCAGTTCGTCGTCTGTTCGGGCGGTGGCCCTTCGATCATGGAGGCTGCCAATCGCGGGGCCGAGGAAGTGGGCGCGGAGTCCATTGGCCTGAACATTGTGTTGCCGCACGAACAGGCACCCAATGCCCATGTCACGCCGCATTTGTCGTTCCAGTTCCACTACTTTGCGCTGCGCAAAATGCACTTCCTGTTGCGCGCGCGCGCGGTGGCTGTGTTTCCCGGCGGGTTCGGCACGTTCGATGAATTCTTCGAACTGCTCACCCTGATCCAGACCGGCAAGATGCAGCCGATCCCGATCCTGCTGTTCGGCGGGGATTTCTGGAGCCGTGTCGTGAACTTTCAGGCGCTGGCCGAAGAAGGCGTGATCAACTTCGATGATCTGAAACTGTTCACGCCTGTAGAAACGGCGGACGAAGCATGGAGCCACATCGTGAAGTTCTACGATCTGGATTGCTGATGCGATGATCCGGACGCCCCGGTTGCTGCTGCGCCCGGTCGATCCCGAGCGGGACTTTGCCGCAATCCACGCCATCATGTGTCAGCCGCGCGCCATGGCCTATTGGTCCACCCCGCCGCATGAGAGCGAGGCGCAGACGCGGGAATGGCTGGCGAACATGGCGGACATCGAACCGGCGCTGGGCGAAGACTTCGTCGTGGAGTTTGAGGGCAGAGTGATCGGGAAAGCGGGGTTCTATCGCTTTCCCGACATTGGCTACTTGCTTCACCCGGCAGTCTGGGGGCAAGGGTTGGGGCGTGAGGCCGTGGGCGCGGTGATTGCGCGCGGTTTTGCGGTGCACGGGTTGCCGCGCGTGACGGCGGATGTCGATCCGCGCAACAAGGCCTCAATGCGCCTTCTCGAACGGCTGGGCTTTGTCGAGACGCATCGGCAGGTACGGACCTGGCTGGTTGGTGATATGTGGTGCGACAGCGTCTATTTTGCGTTGACCCGCGAAGACTGGGATCAGCGCACCGCCTGATGGCCGAGCGGGCCATGGCCCGCGCCAAAGCCGGGCGCAGCGAGCAGGGCTGCGCGGACAAATTCGCGCGCGTCTTCAACCGCTTCCTCGAGCGATGCTCCGCTGGCAAGGAACGTGGCGATGGCGCTGGACATGGTGCATCCGGTGCCGTGGGTATGGCGCGTGACGATGCGGGGGGCGGTCCAGACTCGCTCTGGCTGGCCGGGGATGACGAGCCGGTCAGTCACCTCTGGCCCTTCGGCATCGCCGCCCTTGGCGATATAGGCCACGCCGCGCGCGCGCATCGCTGCGTCCCCGCCCAGTGCGGCAAGTTCCGGCACATTGGGCGTGGTCAGCGTGGCCAAGGCCATCAGCCGTTCAAACGCCGCAATTGTCGCATCATCGGCCAGCGCCGCGCCGCTGGTGGAAATCATCACCGGATCGAACACGATGGGCACGCTGAGCTTTTCCAGCCCGTTGGCCACCACGGCGGCGATTTCGGGGGAGCCGAGCATGCCAATCTTCACCGCATCCACGCCGATATCGTTCAAGCAGGCATCGATCTGGGCTGCAACCATTGCGGGATCGACCGGGACCACGGCGTGGACGCCGGTCGTGTCCTGTGCGGTCAAGGCGCAGATGGCAGTCATGGCATAGCCGCCGAGCATCGTGATCGTCTTGATATCGGCCTGAATGCCTGCGCCGCCGCCGGAATCGGAGCCTGCGATGGAAAGGATGCGGGTAGGGGTCATCGGGGGCCGCCCATTCGGCTGGCATGCTTCGACAAGCTCAGCATGAGCGTGGCTTTTCCCTTCGTTTCAAACACGCCGCTCATCCTGAGCTTGTAGAAGGATGGAACTTGCGCACGCTCGATGGCGGATGCTTGGCATGCAGCGCCTTCGCACGCGTCGGCCGGTCCATCAGTTCGCCATCGCAATTGGGGCAGCGATCATCAAGCCCCTCTGCACATTCGGCGCAGAAGGTGCATTCGAACGAGCAGATGAACGCGCCGGGGGCTTCGGCCGGGAGGTCGGTGCCGCAGCGCTCGCAATCGGGCCGCATTTCAAGCATTTACGCGGCCTTCCGCACGGCGTTGCAGATATCATCGACCACGGCCTCCACCTCGCCCGCATCATCGCCTTCGGCCATCACGCGGATCAGGGGTTCAGTGCCGGAGGGGCGGATGACGAGGCGGCCCTTTCCAGCAAGGCGCTCTTCGGCCTCGGCAATGGCTTGCTTTACCGCGTTGTCTTCCAATGGTTTTCCGCCGGAGAAGCGCACGTTCTTGAGCAGTTGCGGAACTGGATCAAAGCAATGCAGCAGTTCGCTGGCGGGTTTTCCGCTGGCGACCATCGCGGCCAGCACTTGCAGGGCGGCGACGGTGCCGTCTCCGGTGGTGGCATGATCGGTCAGGATCATGTGGCCTGATTGTTCGCCGCCGACGTTGAAGCCGCCTGCCTTCATGCGCTCCAGCACGTAGCGATCCCCCACCGCAGTGCGCTCCAGGTGCAGGTTATGTGCGTTTAGGTGTCGTTCAAGACCGAGGTTGGACATGACCGTGGCAACCACGCCGCCGCCGCGCAATTCACCGCGCGCGGCCAGTTGCGTGCCGATCAGCGCCATGATCTGATCGCCGTCTACGGTCTGGCTTTTCTCGTCCACCACGATCAGCCGGTCGGCATCGCCATCAAGCGCGATGCCGATGTCGGCGCGGGTTTCGCGCACTTTGGCCTTGATCGCATCGAGGTGGGTGGAGCCGACGTTGAGGTTGATGTTCTTGCCATTGGGTTCAACGCCGATGGCGATGACTTCTGCGCCCAGTTCCCACAGGGCAGACGGCGTGACGTGATAGGCCGCCCCATTGGCGCAATCGAGCACGATGCGCAGGCCATCAAGCCGCACATTGTCGGGCAGGCTGGCCTTGACCGCGTGGATATAGCGGCCGCGCGCATCCTCGATCCGGCGGGCACGGCCGACCATCGTGGCGTCTGCCAGTTCCAGTTCTTGGCCCAACAGCGCTTCGATGGCGAGTTCGGCTTCGTCCGACAGCTTGTAGCCATCGGGGCCGAACAGCTTGATGCCGTTGTCCTCAAACGGATTGTGGCTGGCCGAGATCATCACGCCAAGGTCTGCACGCATCGAGCGGGTGAGCATGGCAACCGCTGGTGTGGGCATCGGGCCGAGCAGCACCACGTCCATGCCTACGGAGGTGAAACCGGCGACCATCGCCGATTCCATCATGTAGCCCGACAGGCGCGTATCCTTTCCGATTACCACACGGTGGCGGTGATCGCCGCGCTGGAAATAGGTGCCAGCGGCCTGCCCCACTTTCATCGCGGTGGCGGCGGTCATCACGCCGGCATTGGTCCGGCCGCGGATGCCATCGGTGCCGAAGAACTTGCGTGCCATTGAACGGCTATTCCCTTTGCTTGCGCGCCCTTTTGCCAGCGCGCACGTTGCCATGCCGCGTGACATAGCTAATGTCATCTCAACATGACCTTACCGTCTTCTGAATATTCGTCCAACCTAGAGCCGCAATCGGGGGCGATGGCCCTTCCGCCGATTGCTCAGGTGCCTGCAGTGTGGACGTTCCTTGGCTTGATCGCCGGGCTGGGAGGCGGGCTGTTTGTGGCTTTCGCTGCCCCATCGGCGCTGCCTTTGGTAGACACTTGGGTGAAGCCCATAGGCGAAATGTGGCTGCGCGCGCTGCAGGCTACGATTGTGCCACTGGTGGCGGCGCTGCTGTTCACCGGCGTGACGCAGACGGTGGCGACGGCAAGCGCAGGGGCGCTGGCCCGCCGCAGCCTTGGCCTGTTTCTGGCCGTGCTGGCGTTCAGCGCCGTTGCGGCACTGGTTGCGACTCCGGCACTGATCGCGCTGATCCCTATTCCGGCCGACGCGGGCGCGGCGCTGCGCCAGACGCTTTCGGGCAAGGATGCAGGGCCGGTTCCGGGTATCGCCGATTTCCTGCGATCCATCGTGCCAACCAATGTGCTGGATGCCGCGGCGAATGACCGGATGCTGCCGCTGATCCTGTTCATGGCCGTATTTGCTCTTGCAGTCGCGCGGCTGGCAGGGCCGCAGCGCGAGGTGATGACCACGTTCTTCGCCGCGCTTGCATCGGCCATGCTGGTGGTGATCGGCTGGGTGCTGGCGCTGGCACCATTGGGCGTTTTCGCGCTGAGCCTTGCGGTGGCTGCGCAAAGTGGCACGGCGGTGATCGGAGCGTTGGCACACTACATCCTGATCGTGGTGCTGACGGGGGCCATTGTGCCGCTGGCCGGATATGGCATCGCGATGGCTCTTGCGCGCAAGCCGCTGGGTGCTTTTGCCAAGGCCATGGTGCCGGTGCAGGCCTTTGCGCTGTCCACGCAGTCCTCGCTCGCCTCATTGCCTGCGATGCTGGGCGCATGCCGCAATCTGGGGGTGCGCGAGACGACGGCGGAGTTCGTGATGCCGCTGGCCGTGGCGCTGTTCCGGGCGACCAGCCCGGCGATGAACCTTGCTGTGGCGGTCTATGTTGCACATCTTTATGGCGTGACACTTACGCCGATGGCGATGATTGCCGGGTTTGCGGTGGCAGTGCTGGTCTCTTTGAGTTCGGTCAGCCTGCCCGGCTCGATCAGCTTCGTTGCCTCGGTTGGCCCCATTG
>JBEQBV010000024.1:0-26653 GCA_041639635.1 Novosphingobium sp. | reverse complement strand
GCGCCGATGGCATCAGCGGCAGTGCCGCGTTAGCTTTTCCTCGACGCGAAGATGCGCCGGTCAAGGACGCACCGCAAGCCGGAGGGGACGGATGTCCAGTAGTGTTTACCGCGCAAATGCGCGTACCATAATGGCGATTGCTGCGCTTTGTGCTGCAGCATTCGCGCCGCCATCCCATGCCGGGCAAAAGCTGGGCGAGGTGCAGGGCGCGCGCTCTGCCGATGATATCTATGCCAAGACTTGCGGTTATTGCCACGGGCGCAATGTCGGCCCGATCATCCTTGGCCGCGCCATTCCGGCAGAGACGGTCAAATACATCGTCCGTCATGGCCAGAACGGAATGCCCGCCTTTCGTCCCACCGAAATCAGCCCATCTGAACTCACGGCATTGGCAACGTGGGTGGAAAAGAGCGCGGCGCGCAAGCAGGAGCACGGATATTGAGCGGCTTGGAACTTGATCGGCGGGGCCTGATCGGCGCGGGCATCCTTGGCGCGGCCAGCTTTGGCCTTGGCACCGGCGCCAGCGCGCAGAACCCGGCCCCGCTGGCCCCGCATATGTCTAAGGCAGACTTTGCGGGCGCTATGAAGGCCTTTCGCGGCGTCGTCGGCGCGGAATGGGTGTTTGGCGATGAAGAGGCGGTTGCGCCCTATGCCAAAGTCTATGTCCCCGATCCGCTGAACCGCCACGTGCCGATCGGCGCAGTCTGCCCCGAAAGCGTCGAGCAGGTGCAGGAAATCGTCCGCATCGCCAACCGATTCAAGCAGCCACTTTGGCCCGTCTCCACCGGCAAGAACATGGGCTATGGCATGACCGCGCCCGCCACGCCGGGTCAGGTGGTGCTCGATCTGAAACGCATGAACCGCATTCTGGAAGTGGATGCGGACCTAGGCACCTGCCTGCTGGAGCCGGGCGTAACCTACCAGCAGTTGAAGGACTATCTGGTTGAGAACAACATCCCGCTGTGGATCGACGTGCCAACGATTGGCCCCATCGCCTCGCCTGTGGGCAACACGCTCGATCGCGGGGTGGGCTATACGCCCTATGGCGAACACTTCATGTTCCAGTGCGGCATGGAAGTGGTGCTGGCCGATGGACAGGTGATGCGCACCGGCATGGGTTCGATCAAGGGCAGCACCGCATGGCAGGCGTTCAAGTGGGGCTATGGGCCATACCTTGACGGCCTGTTCACACAGTCGAACTTTGGCGTGGTGACCAAGATGGGCCTGTGGCTGATGCCCAAGCCCCCGGTCTATAAACCCTTCATGGTGCGCCACGCCGAAATGGGCGACGTGCCGCGCATCATCGAAGCGATGCGCCCGCTGCGCGTCTCAAACCTCGTCGCGAACTGCAACCTGATGATGAGCGCGTCGTACCAGCTCGCCATGTTCAAGCGCCGCAACGAGATCGTGCCTGATGGCGCGAGGCTCGATGAAGTGTCGCTGAAGAAAGCCGCCAAGGCCAATGGCCTCGGCATGTGGAACACCTACTTCGCGCTCTATGGCACCGAACAGACGGTAGCCGCGGTGGAGCCGATCATCCGCGCGAGTCTGACCGCCAGCGGCGGCGAAGTGCTGACCTCGGCCGAAATGGGCGACAACCCATGGTTCCACCATCACGCCACGCTAATGGAGGGCGGGCTGAATCTGGATGAGATCGGCCTGCTGCGCTGGCGCGGGGCGGGCGGGGGCCTTGCGTGGTTTGCGCCCGTGGCCGCAGCGCGCGGGGTGGAGGCTGAACGGCAGACGGTGCTGGCTAAGGAAATCGTCGAGAAATACGGCTTTGACTATACCGCCGCCTACGCCATCGGCTGGCGCGATCTGCACCATATCCTCGCGCTGTTGTTTGATAAATCAGACGCCGAGCAGGAGAAAAAGGCCGACGCTTGCTACCGCGAACTGGTCACCCGCTTTGGCGCGCAAGGCTGGGCCAGCTACCGCACCGGCGTCAATTCGATGGACCTTGTGGCGCAGCAATATGGCGAAGTGAACCGCGGCTTCAACGCCAAGATCAAGCACGCCATCGACCCGAACGGCATCCTTGCCCCGGGCAAATCGGGGATCATCTGATGCTGCGCTTTGAAGGGAAAGCCGTGCTGATCACCGGCGCTGCCACCGGCATTGGCCGCGCCACGGCGCTCGCCTTTGCGCGCGAAGGGGCTGCTGTGATGATCGGCGATATCGATGCGCGCGCCGCCGAAACCGTGGACCTGATCGTGGGGGAAGGGGGCCGCGCCGCCTTCCGCCACACCGATGTGCGCAAGGCTGCAGACCTCACCGCGCTGGTGGCCGAATGCGTCGAGCGCTTCGGGAGGATGGACGCGGCGTTCAACAACGCAGGCGTTCTGCCCCCGCAGCGCCCGATCCACGAAGTGCCCGAGGACGAGCTGGACCTTGCCATCGATGTCGATTTCAAGGGCGTGTTCTTTGCGATGCAGGCGCAGATCCGCCATTTCCTGACTGTGG
Source organism: Novosphingobium sp. (assembly GCA_041639635.1). Lineage (GTDB taxonomy): Bacteria > Pseudomonadota > Alphaproteobacteria > Sphingomonadales > Sphingomonadaceae > Novosphingobium. The sequence continues at coordinate 24,190 of JBEQBV010000024.1, read as the reverse complement.
GCGGCGGGGCCATCGTCAACACTGCCAGCGTAGGCGCGCTGATCGCCGACCCGAACATGAGCGCCTATTGCGCGATGAAGCACGCAGTGGCGGGCCTCACCAAGGCGGCGGCTGTGGAATATGCGCAGGCAAACATCCGCGTGAACGCCATCGCGCCGGGCTTTGTCGTCACTCCGATGACGCAGCACTGGGCTGACAGCAACGAGTTCACGCAGATGTTCTTCGCGCAGAACATCTCGGGCCGCGCCGCCCGGCCAGAGGAAATCGCGCCGACCGTGCTGCACCTGTGTTCGGACGGTGCCAGCTTCATCAACGGGGCCACTTTCACCATCGATGGCGGCCAAACGGCGCATTGAGAAAGGATCACCAATGAAAAGCCTGCTCGTCACTCTTGCCGCCACGGTCAGCCTTCTGTGCGGTGCGGCGCAAGCCAAGCCGTTGGAGGTTGAGGTGCTGCGCACCAGCGAAGCCTCGCTTTATGCCAATATCTCGCTGATCAAGGGCGAGAAAAAAGCCGTGCTGGTCGATGCGCCGTTCACACGCGCCGATGCGCACCGCGTGGTCGGCATGATCCTTGATAGCGGCAAGGAGCTTGAGACGGTCTACATCACGCACGACCATCCCGATCACTTCTTTGCGATGGATGTGATCATGAACGCCTTTCCGAACGCGAAAGTGGTGGCGACCCCTACAGTTGCGGCCGACATCTGGAAATCGCTTCCCGCCAAGGTCAAGCGCTGGTTTCCGGTCATGGGCACAAACGCCCCGCGCACTCCCACCGCCCCCTTGGCGATGGAGGGCGATACGATCATGCTGGAGGGGCAGGAGCTGAAAGTCATCGGCCCGATGCAGGGCGACCACAAACATTCCACCGCCCTGTGGGTGCCTTCGATCAAGGCGCTGTTTCCGGGCGACATGGTTCACAACGAAGTGTTCCTGTGGTTTGGCGAAACCGATCCGGCCGCAATTGCTGCCTGGGGCAAGTCAGTGGAAACCATGGCCGCGCTTGGGCCTGAACTGATCGTGCCGGGCCATGGCAAGCCGGGCACGGCCAATGATGGCACGGCCATAGCCTATACCCGGCGTTATATCGCCGAATGGCCAAAGCTGGTGGCGGCATCGAAGAATGCGAAAGACATGCAAGCCCTGGTGCGCAAAGCCTTTCCGCAAAGCGTCGATGTGCTGGGCGGTTTCCTGCTGGTCAATTCCACCGAAGTGGCCAAGGGCGAACAGCAGATCTGGGATGAATGACGCGGCCCAGCCCTTTCCGGCTGGCGGATAATCGGCGCTGCGATCACGCTGTCTGCGCCCCGCTTGGCATGGTGACTGCTTGCCGCTGGCCGATTGCCCGCGCACAATAGCATGCCTGCGTTGAAGCAGGCACAGTCAGGGCGAAATCGAACGATGACAGCAAGTTCCACGTCCGTTGGCGCGCAGCCGGGCGCCGTGCCACACGAAAGCCACCACCAGGCCCGCATCGCCACGTCGGTGCTGGCCCGCTATGGCATCGGGCAACTGGGCGCGCAGGTTTTCCGCGATACGCCCGCCGTGCTGCTGCCCCTGTTCATGACGACGATGCTGGGCGTGGAGGCATGGCTGGCAGGCCTTGTTGTGCTGGTGCCCAAGTTGTGGCTGATCGTCTGCGATCCGCTGGTGGGCGCTTGGTCGGACCGCGCACGGGGAAAACTTGGCCGCACGCCGTTTCTGGTGGCAGGTGCGGTGCTGACGGGGCTGGGCTTCGTTGCGCTGTTCACCTTGACGAAGAGCGGCAGCCCGCTGCTTTCGGCGGCGATCACTTGCGCGCTGTTCTTTCTTGCCTCCACGGCCTTTTCGATGTTCTCGGTGCCCTATCTGGCCATCGCAGCTGCGCTTTCGCACGATGCGCATGAACGCACGCGGATCATGGTGTTCCGCATGGTGTTCTCCACACTGGGCGTGCTGGTGGGCGTGGGCGTGGCGCAGCCGCTGGTCTATGGGCTGGGCGGCGGCGATTTCGGCTGGACGGTCATGGCGGTGGTGCTGGGGCTGGCCTCGATGGCCACGATGCTGGTCACGGCGCTGGGCCTGATGCGCGTGCCGATGATCGTGGACGAAGCCCCGCCTGGCACCTTGCGCAGCCAGCTTGGCGCGATTGCAGGCAATCGGCCCTATCTCGTGCTGCTGACCACATGCCTTGTGCAGAACGTGGGACAGGCGGCAGGCTATACCGTGATCGGCTTTATCTATCTCTACGCACTGCAGGCAGTGTGGATCGTGCCCGCGTTCATCTTGATCATGTCGATCTGCGGCATTGCAGCCCAACCGATGTGGCTGCGCCTTTCGCGCACGTGGGGCAAGGAGCGCGCCTATGTCGTCGCCTCGCTCGGCTGGGCGGCGGTGACGGCGACGTGGTATTTCATTCATCCGGCTGAAGATGTGCTGGTAACCTTGCCCGGCCTTGGCGCATTGGGCACGCAGCATGTCCTGGTGCTGGTGCGCGGCGGCATTATCGGCGTGGTGAACTCCGCCTTCGTCATGCTTTCGCTGTCAATGCTGACTGATACGATCGATTACCAGCGCCGCCACAAGGGCGTGGCCAACGAAGGTGTCTTTGCCGGACTTTTCTCGGCGATTGAAAAGCTGTCGTTCGCGCTTGGCCCGGTGCTGGCGGGACTGGTGATGAGCGCGTTCGGCTTTGTCTCGTCCACCGGCGGCGCAGTGGCGCAGACGCCTCAGGCGATCCACGGCATCGTACTGCTCTACAGCCTCATCCCGGTTGGGACGCAGCTGGTCAGCCTGCTGATCTTCTCGCGCTATCGGCTGGGCCGGTAATGCCCATAGGAAAACGGGTGCGCCGCATGGGTTTGCGGCGCACCCGTTTCGTGCCGGTCTGGCAGGGCTCGTTTACTGCTGCGCGATCTCGTGAATCGTCGCCTTGAAGGCATCGTCGGTTTGGGCCTGCGCCGCTTCGTCGGCATCCTTCAACTGGACGTGGAACAGGCGCGTCATGAATTCCTGCCGCGCCGCTTCGCGCTGCTCCAGTGCGGCCTGATCCAGTTCCAGCGTCTCGATCCCGGCGGCCAGATCAAGCCCGCTGGCCTTGGCCACGCGCTCTGCTGAATCCAGCCGGTCGCGCAGGACGGAAAGTTCACTGGCCAGCACCATGATCATCGACATCGCCGCATCCATTCCCGGCGTTTCATAGAACTGCGGGCGCTTGCCCTTGGCATAACGGATCACGTGCGGGCGGTTTTCAGCTTCGGTCATGAGGCAGTTCTTTTCGTATCAGAGGTTCAGGCGGCAAGCGCTGCGGCATCGGCCTTGCGCGCGATCAGCACTTCCCAGCCACCGCCGGGGGCAAATTCGCCTGCTGTAAAGTCGCGCTCGGCCACATGTTCGCTGGCTTCCTGGCTGTAGCCTTCGGCAGCAGCGGCAAATTCCATCACGGCCATCGGCGCGGTATCAAAGCGCACCTGCGAACGATCAAACCCGGCCTTTTCGGCCAGCGCAATCTGGTCCATATCGCGCATCGCGCCCCAGAACGGTTCGTTGTTGTACCAAGTTTCATTATCGAGAATGAACTGGGTGAACGGGTCCATCAGATCGAACGGCGGCAGATCGGCGTGGATCATCAGCCCGCCCGGCGCAAGCACGCGGTGCGCTTCGGCAAAGACGCGCGGCATCGCCTTGCCGCTGGTTTCATGCAGCAGGATGTGGCTGACGACCAGATCGAAGTGGCCATCGGGGAACGAGGTTTCCTCGGCATTCATCTGCGCGAAGTTTACCTCCAGCCCCATCCCGGCAGCGCGGGCATGGGCATAGCGTACGCAGGGCCCGCCCACGTCGATGCCCCACACTTCGGCATCGGGGAACAGTTCCTTGTAGGGCAGGGTAGAATGACCCACCGTGCAACCCATATCCAGAATACGGCGTGGCTGGAAATCGGGCATGTGGCGCTTCAGGTAGTTTACCACCGAACGGCCCATGTCATCGTTGTTCGGCCCGGTATAGCCCATCGAATAGAGATAGACCCCGCGATCATAGAGCGCGCCGACCGAAACATCTTCTTCGCACACTTCGCTGCAATAGCCGCCGGGCATGCAGTGAATGTCCAGCGCGGTGACATAGCGCGGGGGGACGAAGCCATCGGGAATGTCGAGCGCGGCCTTGGCGGTGCCCGAAAGCTGGGCCGCCTTGGCGTTCAGTTCGGGCAACTGGCGGTCGATCGACGAGACAACCGATTCCCACAGCAGTTCCTGCGCCACGCGATTGGCCGAGGCATAATGCTGAAAATAGATGTCATCCACCATGGCTGCGCGAATGTCGCGGCGGTCTGCCGGGGCGCGGCCATGGGCCTTTTCAAACGTGCGCGCCACACGCCCCTGATAGATCGGGGTCAGGCCGGGCAGTAGCGTGGACTGGATGAAGCCCTTGAAGCTTTTTGCAAACTCCTGCCGCGAAGCCTCGTCCGCCGTAGCTTTGGGCAGGATCGGATGATCGGCCTGCTGGAAGGTATTGAGCATCATGCGACTCCGATGGATAGGGCATCAGTCATGCTGACCGTGCCTGTTTCTTGCGTTTCCTCCCCGTTGCGTCAAACCATGCCGACCCCTGCTATCCGCACAGCGAACACCCTTGTGTAGCGCACTGCGGTCTGGCCAAGGAAGACGGAAACATTAAGACCCTGAGGCCGTTTCCGATTCAGGAGCGGACCTTGCGCTGAAATGCCCGTCAACCACCGGATAATGGACCCAGACAGATGGATGACTTGAAGATGACCCGCCGTGGCAGCCTTGGGCTGGCTGGCCTTGCTGCCGGCCTCGCAATCGCGCCCGGCGTGGCGAGCGCTGCCAAAGCCCAAAAGGGGCCAAGCAAGCAGACCCCGGCGTTCAAGACGAAGATCGACTTCAAGGATCCTGAATGGACCCGCGATACTTACGTGCGGATCGATGCCGATATCGATCCGACCAAGGAAAAGTGCGGCTGGCTCAAGGGCAAGGCCTATGGCGTGCGCCCAAACGAGCCGGTTCGCCCGCTGTTCGGTGTCGAAGGCTTCAGCTTCGTGCGGACCAAGCGGCTTGAGGATGGCGGCTATCGCCGGATGCTGCGCGAAATCGTGTTCTACCGCGATCTTGAAACGGGCGAGATCCTGAAGACCTGGGACAACCCCTATACCGGCGAGAATGTGAAGGTGGTGCCCATCGCCAACGATCCGTTCAACTTCACCATCAGCCAGTGGGCGCCCGAGCCTCCGTCATACGGCGGGCTGAACAAGGATCGCCCGCCGCGCAAGCCCTTCCTGCAGGACTGGGAATTTGGCCCCGAAGGCTCGATGATCCTGCGCAGCGATATCGACATGCAGTATCCCAGCGCGCTCAACCCCGAAAAGTGGGTGCGGGAATCTGCAGGGCCGATGAACCGCGTTTCGGAGCACTTCATCTATACCGTGAAGCGCGAAGACGTGGAGAATCCGAAGCTGACGCACATCCCGCACATCGGCGCGTGGAGCCGTGTCACGCCGTGGCTGCCGTGGATGCTGATGGGGCAGGCTGAAGGCCATGTGAACTACTTCACCCACTTCCAGACCATCCCCGAAGGCGAAAAGGGCCTGCCCAACGACTTGGTGGCTGCGGCCCGCGCGCTGGACGAAAAGTGGCTGCACGCGCCGACCGAGGATTATGGCCCGTCATTGTCCAGCCTTGAAAACTATGCCCGTGAACAGACCCCGGCCCCGGTGCCAGAAGGTTGGACCCCGCCCAAGCCGCCCGCCATGCCGAAGGCATTGCAGCGCGGCGGGGAATGAGGCCAGTCGATCCCTGAGGCCAGTCGATCCCTGAGGTAAGGCAATCCCTGAGATAAAGAGCCATGAGGGAGAAGGCCTGTCGGAGCACATCCGGCGGGCCTTTTCGTGACTGATCCTGTGCAGGCGTGCCTCTGGTTCCGACAGGTGGAGAGCGCAGCGGCCCGGCTTCGCTGACGCGGTGGACGACATAGACTTTCCGCACACCTGACCGTGGGAGTCATTAATGCCCGTCGAAATCAACGGCCTGATAAATCACAACATATCGAGCGAGATCGCCCCCCTTCCGTTCGAAACCTTCGATCCCGAAGGCATTGTCCGCATGGCCCGGCTCCATGATGCCTGGGGCTATGACAAGGTGCTGGTCGCCAATGCTGCGATCATGCCTGATAACTTCACGATTGCCGCCACGATCGCCACGCACACCACCCGGCTTGGCGTCATGCTGGCGCATCGCCCCGGCTTCATCCCGCCGACGATGGCCGCGCGCATGCTGGCCACGCTGGACCGGCTGATGCCGGGCAGGCTGGGCGTGCATATCATCACGGCAGCGAGCGACGAGGAGACGCAGGCCGATGGCGATTACCTGACAAAGGTCGAACGGTATGACCGGGCCAAGGAATACATCGAGATCCTGCGCGCAATGTGGACCAGCGAAGCGCCGATCACGCACGAAGGCAAGTGGTTCAAGTTCACCGGTGGCTTTGCTGCGGTAAAGCCTGCCAACCGCGATGTGCCGGTCTATTTCGGCGGCATGAGCCCTGCCGCGCTGGAAGTGGCGGGGCAGTATTGCGATACGTTCGCTACGCTGTCCGATACCGTGGCGGGCATGACCGAGGTTGTGGCAAGGGTCCGCGAGGCTGCGGCCCCTTACGGCAGAAACCCCGCCTTCCTGTGTTCGATGCGCGTGATTCTGGGAGAAACCGAAGAGGCGGCTTGGGCGCGAGCCGATGCGATCCGCGATGCGGTGGCCGCCAACATGGGCAAGCTTGCGGTCAACACCGTGGCGGCCAAGGCCGATGGCTTCAAGCGCACGGCAGAGCTGGCCGCGCGCGGTGATCGGCTGGAAAAGTGCTTCTGGAACGGCATCAACCAGCTGCGCGGCGGGCAGAGCAATTCGGGCGCGCTGGTCGGCACACCGGCGCAAGTGGCCGATGCGCTGATGGATTATTACGATGCGGGCGTGAACAAGTTCATCCTGCGCGGTTTCGATCCGGTAGAAGATGTGATCGGCATCGGCCGCGATCTTATCCCGCTGGTGCGCGCTGCGGTGGCGGCGCGGGACGCGGGGTAAGGCCGCCCCAAACCTTCGTCATTCCCGCCTGCGCGGGAATGACGAAAGAGGGGGTGGGTTTATTTCCCCGTCACTCGCTTCAGAAACGGAAGCGTCCGTTCCAGCAACCGCGCCGGGCAATCCAGCGGGGCCATGTGGCCGCAGTTCGGCACCAGTTCCAGCGTCTTGTCGATAGCCCCTGATGCGGCAAAGGCGGGAATGCCGTGGGCATCGACCGGCGTCTCATGATCGTCGCGGCCCCACAGGATCAGCGTGGGCGCGGTGATCTTCGGCAGGTCTTCGGCAGAGCGTGAGAACGGCGTGAACTGCGCATAGGCGTCCTTGCCCACTTGCGGATTGCGCATCGCGCGGTGGTTCAGATCGGTCCACTGCCGCACGAGTTCGGGCGTCACGCGCGCCTTGTCCTCGATATTGGCCAGCAGGATCTGCCGCCAGTATTCGGGGCGGTGGAACGTGGGGTGGGTGCGGTCTTCGGCAGCGGCCTCCTGCAACGCCTTGGGCATTGCCGAAATGTCGAACGGGAAGCGCGCGATGGCAATGTTGATCGCCACCATTCCGATGATCCGGTCAGGCCGGGTGGCGGCATAGGCGGTGGTGGGCACGCCCGCACTTGAAGTGCCAACGATCACGAAACGGTCGATCTTCAGCCTGTCCATCAGCCCATCGATCACCGCCATGCGATGGTCGAGCGAATAGATGCCCGCCGGGTTGGGGCCGGAAAGCCCCGATGGCGATTGGTCATAGCGCACCACGCGGTAATGCTTTGCCAGCACGCGCGCCATCTCGTCCCACTGGCGCAGGCTGGCGAAGGAGCCGTGAAGCAGCAAGATTGCCGGGCCTTTGCCTTCATCCACGTAATGCACCGTCTCACCCGCGATGGTGGCAAACTGCGACTTGGGCAGCGCATGGCGCTGGCGCATCACGGCGTCTGTGGGGATCACAGAATCCGGATCGGGCGCCTGCGCGCTGACCGGCATGGTGACAGTGAGCGCCAGAGCGGCGACAAGTCCGCGTACGATCATGCCGGCACCTTTCGCGCGGCGGATAGACGCATGACAACGTAGCGCCCGTTATAATTGCACGATGATCCTTCCGCAGATTGCAGATCGGGCGCGAATGTGAGTTGCGAAAGGCCGAAGAATTGACCCGGCTTCGTGTCCGCGTGATCGCTATCAGCCTCATAGCCATAGCGCAGATGCCATTCGCCGGATGGAAGGGCGGTCAATCTCTCGGCAAAGCTGACCGAGCGGGATGACTTGAAGCCGCTGGTTTCGATGGCCACGGCAATGCTTTTGCCCTGTTGGCTGATCGCAAGGTCCGCGTCCCATTCATAGAGCACCTCGCCATCGCCGCCCAGCGTGATGCCATGCAGCGCCCATGCGCCCGCCAGATCGGGCGCGCTCATGGTTTTGGCTCCGCTGCGGCGGCGGGTGTGAGCGTCCGGTCAAACCATGCGCGCAGGTCGCGTGCGGTTTCGTTCGGCAGTTCCAGCATCGGGTAATGGCCCAGATCGGGGTAGTGGATCAGATCAACCCTCGTGCCCGAAAACTGCTTTACTGCATCGTCTGCCAGATAGGCGGGCAGCACCGGATCGGCATCGCCCCACTGTAGCAGGATCGGCGCTTTCACCTTGGCCGCATCATCGCCTGCACCCTTTGACCATACGGCCTTTAGATTGGCCTGATAATACTCCCGCACCCGTTCAAAGCCGCCGGGAATGTTGTTGGTCTGGTATGACCATTCCACGGTTTCATCGGTCAGCCGTTCCGGCTTGCCATAAAGCTCACCCAGCGAGCGCCGATAGTAAAAGCGCGGGTAATAATTGGGCACGATGTTTTCATGGACCCAAACCATCGACCACATCACCTTGCTGAAGTCGGTCGGTGGCGGAGCTTTCAGCGGCAGCGTGGACAGCGCCAGCGCGGTCACCTTGTCCGGGTGGGCGGAGGCATAGAGCGTGGCGATTGTTGCTCCGCTCGATGTGCCGACGATGGCGAACCTGTCGATTTTCTTCGCCTCGACGATCTGTTCCAGCAACTTCACCACGCCGGGCATCCCGGTGGAAGGCGCAGTGTCGGTCGACAGGCCATAGGGTGGCCAGTCGAACCGGATCACGCGGTAGCGGTCTTTCAGCGCATCGGCCCAGACATCCCATTCGCGCAGGTTTGTCATCGAAGAATGGAGCATGATCACCACCGGCCCATCGCGCGGGCCTTCATCGCGCATGTGGATGCGCGCGGTGCCATATGTCTCGAACGTGGAAGGCGCGGTGGCTTGTGCCTTCACCACGGCTTCGTAGGACGGGTTCCACCAGCCAAGGCGCATTGTCAGCAGGATGAGCGCGGCCAGCCCGATGGCGACAGCCGCCATGAAGCCGAACATTCGCACAAACTTCATGTCCACAACTCCCCTTAAACTTGTTCAGCGAATTGGTTCAGGCGCGAGTCTTTGCTTCGGCGGCCAGCAGGCGGGCGCATTCGCCCTGTTCAAGATCGAGCGCGCCGCGCATCCGCCGCCGGGCGAGAGCGTAAAGCCCGCTCGCCGCCAGCAGGCACGGCAGGCACACCGCCGCGATAGCCCAGCCTACCAGTGCATCGTCACCCAGCACGCGCTGCGTCAGGCTGGCCACCAGCAGCGGCCCCAGCGCCGCGCCCAGCAGCGTGTTCAGCACGAGCGTGAGCGATACCGCGCTTCCGCGCATCTGCGGCGGCACCACCGATTGCAACGTGGCCAGCATCACCGTGCCGATGACCGAGAACACCGCCGCCGAAGAGGCCACCAGTAGCGCCGCCAGATGCTTTTCTCCGGCCATTACGGCCAGGACCGATGGAATGGCGAACAGCGGGGCGATGGTCAGGATCGCAAACCGCGCCATCGGCTTTCCGGCACGCATCGATCGGTCAAGCAAGGTGCCGCCGATCATCGGGCCTATCGCGGAAAAGGCCATCGCCATCGGCCCCAGCCACGCAGCCAGAAAGGCCGGGCTCACGCCATAGCCGCGCATCAGCATCGTCGGCGCCCAGGCCCCTGCGCCGTAGGCCACCGTAAAGCACACTGCAAAAGCCAGATAGAGTGGCACCAGCACCGCCCGGTTGCGCCAGAAATAGCGCGCCTCTTCAGCCCCCGGCGCACGGCGTGGGCCTATGGCCACGTTCTGCCGCGCAGGCTCGCGCGTCAGCACCAGCAACGTCGCCGCCACGAGCAGCCCGGCAAAGCCGAACAGCAGAAACGCCAGCCGCCACGCCGCCAGCCCACCGATCAGCGGCAAGCCGACAAAGGCTCCGGCCGCAGCAGCGGTCAGGATCACCCCGGTGACCGAAATAGCGATGCCATTGGCCAGACCCTGCCCGGTCATGAACACCGCGATGGGGCGTCCGCGCCGTTCGGGCACGAACAGGTCGGCGATCAGCGATATGGCGGCAGGGCTCAATGCCGCTTCACCAAACCCCACCAGCAGGCGGGCGGTGAACAGTTCGCCAAAGGAGTGAGCCAAGCCGCTCCAGATCGTGGCAAGGCTCCACACTGTGATACCAAAGGCGATCAGGTTGCGCCGCGAAAAGCGGTCTGCCGCCATGCCCATCGGAATACCCATGCAGGCATAGAACAGCCCGAAGGCCAGCCCCTGCAGCAGGCCGATCTGTTCGTCGGTAATGCCAAGATCGGCTTTCAGCGGATCGACCAGCAAGTTGATGGCAGACCGGTCTACCACCGAAAGAATGCCGGCCAGGAACAGGATGCCCACCGTCATCCACGCCTGCCTTGCAAAAGGCTGGCGGGTGGGCGGCATCATGCCCTCGGCGGCACTCGCCATCGTTACAGCAACCCGCAGGCGCGGGCGCGGGTCTTGATATAATCGCCCAGCCAATCAAGATTGCGGAATCGCAGCGTGCCCCGGCCCACGGCGGTGGAGCTTTCTGCCATGCCTGCGACAAGGCGGAACGCCTTGGCCATCAGGAACAGTTCGCGGTTGTCCTTTTCCGCCTGCGTGAACGGGCGAACAGATTCGTATCCCGCCTCGAACGCTTCACCGATGGCGGGATCGAAGCCGTAGAACAGGTTGCCCCAGACGAAGTTCTGCACATCCTGCATCAGGAAGTCTTCGCCTGCCGCATCGAAATCGAGGAAGGTGATCGCCCCATCTTCGTCCACATGCACGTTGCTGGGGTGAAAATCGCGGTGGCATACACCGAGCGGCACTTCGCCGCTGGCAGCCAGTTCGTCGAGCCTCCTGTCGAGCGCAGCGGCGATCAGCGGATAGTCGCGCAGATCATCAGGCCGGTCGTTCACGAAGGCGATAAGCGCCGGCATGCAGATGTTGTAGTCCTTGGCGGTCTTGGTCGAGAACCTGTGCGCTTCGCCCGCCCACTTGAACCCATGCAGGTGCATCTGCGCCATCGCCGCGCCAATGCGAAACGCGGTTTCGTTCGAAAGCCGTTCGCCAAACTTCACGCCCGGCGCCCAGTCATACATCGCCAGAGCGCGCGGCCCTTCGGGCGAGGCAACCTTGAAATAGAGACGGCCATCGTGCTGCGGCACGGCCACCGAAGCCGGGTAACCCTGCGCCTGAAGATAGGCGAGAAAGTCCAGTTCATAGGCCACGTCATCAACGTCGCGATAGGTCTTGCGCCACACGCGCAGCGCGTATTTCGTGGTCTCGTCTTCCACCAGATAGACGTCGTTCATCCCGCGATAGAGCAGGAAGCACGTGATCTCGCCCTTGGTCGGATACCGCCGCGCAACCTCGCGCGCGATGAACGCCGGGTGCAGGACAGAGTGCGAAACCTGCGCGACCGGCAGGTCATCCGACAGATCAGGCGTGATCGAAGAAACGGCGGAGTTCATGGGCAATCCGTTCTGGGGCAACGTCAAATATGTCGCGATCAAGATCGGGCATTTCGACAATGGAACATCGGGGGATGCGAGCAGCCGCCTTGCGGGAAACATGCTGCAGGTCTTCAGCAGGCTGCAGCAGCAGAGCCGGCTGGGAAATCAGGCCGAGGCGGGAATAGTCCCACGACCACACACCTTGATAGGCCCATGTGAACCGGTCCAGCACGCGCGCCTTGTCGGCAAAATTGAACACCGCCTTTTGCAGCGGCACTGCCGGATCGCGACTGGTGACGACATAGTTCCACAAGTTGCGCAGCAGCGTGAGCGTGGAATCGCCGCTTTCTTCGGGTGCCGGATAGGCCAGCGCTTCTTCCAGCTTTTTCGCGCAGACATCGGCGGGGTACATCGGAATGCCGGTCAGCCCAAGGCGGCGCACCCGGTCGGGCCGGGCTATCGCCAGTTCGCTGCACAGCAGGGTGCCGGTGTGAAAGCCATAGAGGTCTATCGGGCCAGACAGCAGCCCGTCTGTTTCCAGCGCATTCAGCGCATCGGAAAACGCGGCGGCATAGCCCGCCATGCCCGGCGGCGATGGCGGCGCGTCCGACATGCCATAACCCGGCGTATCGAAGGCAAACACCCGGCGGTCCTTCGCCAACTCATCGATCAGCGGTTCGTATTCAAAGCCTGATGACGGATTCTGGTGCAGCAGGACAACCGGAACTCTTGCGGAATCGACCGGTCCGGCCACGCGATAATGCATCTGCCCATGGCGGCAGCGGGTATAGGCGCGTAATATGGCAGGGTAGGTCTGCATGATCGCACTATGATCCGGCATCTGGCGTTTGTGATTGAATTGGCTTGATTGTCCGACAAGCGGTGATGGGCGGGCTATTCCTAAAGGCTGCGCAACCTCCGAAAACCGTCACCCTGAACTTGTTTCAGGGTCCATTTTGCGGTCGAGAGCGGTGGGCTGATTGGCGAAATGGATCCTGAAACAAGTTCAGGATGACGAGCAACGAATGTCGCCGCTTTATGCCCGCCTCACGCCCCCAGCGCCCTAACCCGCGCCGCTTCCATCTTGGCCTCGTCCAGATCGTAGAACCACAGGAACAGGCCGTTGATCGCAAACATCACCGCCGGGATCACTGCAAAGCCCAGTTTCAACGCAAGGATCGCGCTGGCAGGCTGTTCAATGATCTGGCCCCCGGTGGTCGGCACATAGTCCAGCCAGCGCAGGAACACGCCCAGCACCGCCACGCCCAGCGCAAAGCTGACCTTTTCGACCACCGCAATCGCGCTGGAGAGCAGGCCTTCGCGTGCCTCTCCGGTCAGGAACCGGTCATAGGCCTGCGTATCGCCCAGCATCGAGATCGACATCAGGATCAGCGCGCCCGAACCCAGCCCGCTCACCACACCGCGCGCCACAAGGCCCGTCGTGCCGATGGACTGATCGGCCAGCAGCCAGCTCAACGCGCCTGCGCAGAACAGCACCACGCCGATCAGATACGTGCGGCGCTTGCCGATGCGCTTTCCGGTCCACACCCACAGCGGCATGGCAAGCGCCGTGACAAGGTTCTGCGTCATCGACAGCACGATCTGCCCGTCATAGCCGATGCCGACCACGTTCAGCATGAACAGCAACATCGTCGATGCGACAGAGGCAAACGACAGGAACTGAAAGACCTTGGCCCCTAGCAGCATCATGAACGGACGATTGGCCGCGATGGCGCGCAGTTGCGCCATGTTCGGCATGTGCGATGTGGCGCGCTGCATGCCTTCGGGTGCGTGGCGCACGGGGATGGACAGCGCCGTGGCGGTCATCGCGCCGCCAATGATCAGCGCCATGACCAGACCCATCGTGGCATAGCCACCGCGCCCCGCCCCGCCGCTCTGCACCAGCGCCGCCGTGCCCGCCAGCGCCAGCACCTGCCCGATGGATACGAACACGGTGCGGAACGAGATCAGCCGCGTGCGTTCGTGGAAGCCGTCGGTCAGTTCCGAAGGCAGCGCCATGTAGGGCACGTTGAACAGCGAATAGGCGGTGGAATAGATCAGCAGCGCCGCGATCATCCATGCCATCAGCGCGCCTTGCCCCAGCACCGGCGGGGCAAACAGCATCAGGAACGACACCGCAGACAGCAGCGCGCCTGCCAGCAGAAACGGCTTGCGCCTTCCCCAGCGGGTGCGGGCATTGTCCGACATGGAACCCACTGCCACGTCGATCACCGCATCGGCCAGCTTGGAAATCATCAGCAGATAACCGGCGATTTCCGGCGACTGGCCCAGCACGGTAGACATGAACGCCGGGTAGAAGCTGGTCACGGTGTTGAGCATGATCGACACGCCCACCGTGCCCACGCTGAACCCCAGACAGACGCCGATGGACAGGCGAGTGTCCTTGGCCGAGGCTGTGGTGGCGGTCATGCTGCGTGCTTCGCAAGGAAAGCGGCGATGGCTTTGGCTTTGCTCGCAGCGTCTCCGGGGGTGGACTGCGCGTGGCCGTTGTCCAGCCGTTCCAGCGCGGTCGCCACCGATGCGTTCAGCAGCGCCAGTTCGGTTTCGGGCTTCAGCAGCAAGGTGGGCGCCTTGACCTGCTCCATCCGTTCGAAGCTGCGATAGCGGAAGGCGGCGATATACGGCTTGTGATAGGTATCCAGCGCCTTCAGCACGTCGAGCGTGATGCGGTGCAGGATCTGCGGCGGCGGCATCGGCACGGCAAGGCGGCGGTCGGGCACTTTCATGAAGTGCGGGAAGAACAGCGCCTGATCGCGGCAGAAATTGAACGCCCAGATCATGTGGCGGCCATATTCGTCCGGCTCAACCGATGGCGCATAGTTGGCGATCACGGCATCGCGCAGTTCGTCGTCATATTCGGTAATGCCATCAAGGATCACCGCGCGTACGCGGTCAGGATAAGCAGCCGCCAGTTCGCAGGCGATGCGCGCGCCGGTGTGGGTGCCGTAAACGTCCACCCGGCTCAGCCCCAACGCTGCGCAGAGGCGGGCCATCGATCCGGCGAAGTATCCGATGTCCGGGTCTGTCTCTGCCGGAGCCACCGAATCGCCATTGCCCAATGTGTCGGGCGCAATGATCTCGCCCATGCAGCCCGCCGTGCGCAGGGCCAGCATCAGGTCCTGCATGAACCAAGATGATGCAGGCGATGCGTGAAGCAGCAACAGCGGCATTGCCGCAGGATCGGCGGCGGGCAGGCGGCGCAGATGGAGTTGGCCTTCGTCCAGCGTCACGAACGCGCGCTCGATGGAGGGGGTGGGGATCTGGGTCATGGACCGGCAGCGTATTCGCGCTGTGCGCATGTCCTTCGCCCGCTTGGGCATTGTCCGCGTGGCGGAGAGGTCTTGCCTGCGGTGTTCGGGAACTGCGTCACCCGATCATGCTGGTGGGCATGGACTGGCGTTTGAATCCTTCCGACGATGATCTGCTGGCCGCGCTCGAACGCGGTGGGCCGATGAACATGGCGCGTGCCATCGAAGTGATGGAGCGGCACGGGCTGGACGGGCTGGTTTTGGGCGATCCGACAGGCGTCTATCACGTGCTGGGCCATTGGCCGCAGATCGGGCGGACACGGCCGGGACAGCCGCCGGGCACCTTTGCGCTGATTGCGCGGGCGCGGCCGGAAATGCCGGGCCTCGTCACCAGCCGTTTCCTGCATCACTATAGCTGGGCCGATGGGCGGGACCGGGTCGATGTGGCGGTCTGGCTCTATAACGACTTTGGCGATTGCGGGGACGAATCGCTGGGAATCGTGCCCGATGGGCCGGTGCTTCCGAAGTGCACCAAGATGCACCTAACCGACACAGAAGCGCACCGCGAACGTGTTTCTGCCGCGTTGGCGGGCACTGAACGTATGGCTGCGGACGCGGGTGGCGCGATCGTGGCGGCAATGCGCGGGCTGGGGTTGTGGCAGGGCCGGATCGGCTTCGATCATGCGGTCATCGAACAGGTTGCCGCCCATCACGATCACCCCGGCCAGTTGGTGCAGGCCGAAAACATCCTGCGCGAAATCCGCCTGATCAAATCGCCGCTGGAACAGGCGCTGATGGCCCGCGCTGCACGCGCCAATGTCGATGCGCTGAACGCGGTGGGCCATGCGATACGCGCCGGGGCGACACATCACGAACTGCAGGTGCTCTACCGGCAGGAATGCGCAGGGCGCGGAAATACTGCAGTATTTCTGAACGTCGATCGCGTTTCGTCCGATCTTTCGCGGATCAGGGTCGCCGATGGGCAGACGCTGATGCTCGATGGGGTCAGCAGTTTCCTTGGCTATCACGGCGATTTTGCGCGCACCGTCTTCGTAGGCGAACCGACCAGAGAGGCGCGGGCGGCGGCAGAGGCGAGCGCCTTTGCGTGGAGTGCCGTGCGCGAGAAGCTGTGTCCCGGCCTGCGCTTTTCCGAAATCGTGGCGCTGGGCAGCGAAGCGGTGCGCGCCGCCGGATATCAGGCGGTGATCGGGTTTGGCCCGCACAGCGTGGGTCTGGCGCATACCGATGAGCCGGGCGAGGTTCACGGCGGGTTCTGGCGCAAGCCCGATCTGGTGCTGGAGCCGGGCATGATCCTGTCGGTCGATTGCCCCACGCTGGATACCGGCATCGGCGGTTCGGCGCACTGCGAAGACCTTGTTCTCATTACCCAATCCGGCGCTGAGCCGATCCATCCCTTACATGAACCGGTGATAATTGTATGACCCGATCCTTTATCGTCTCGGCCTGTGTGTCAGACGCTGGTCTTGCCGTGCCCGAACTGGCGCGGCCCGTGATTGCTGCGGCAGAAGCGGCGGGCCTTGACCTGCTGATGCTGGGCCGCGCGGGCGAACGTCCGTTCGATGCGCAAGTGCTGGCGGCATGGGCCGCACCGCTGACATCGCGCACCGCCATCGTGGCGACGGTGCCTGCTTCGAATGCGCATCCCTTTCACGTTGCCCGCGCACTTTCCGCCATAGACTTTCTGGCCGCTGGCCGCACCGGTTGGTCAGTGATTGCCGAAGGTGCCGAACCCGCGATGCCGGCAGACATGGTGCGGGCGGCCCGCGCGCTGTGGGATGGCTGGGGTGCCGATACGCTGGTCATAGACAAGGACAGCGGCGTTTATCTGAACCCCGATCAGGTCGTGCGCCCGAACTATCGCGGTCCGTTTTTCGATACGGCTGGTCCGGTTAACGCCATGCGTCCATTGCAAGGCCAGCCGGTGCTGGTGCTGGATGGGGCGGCATCTATCGGGATCGACGATGCCGACGTGGTGCTGGTCGATGGGCCGGGCGCTCCAGCAGGATCGGCGAGGCGTTTGTTGAAGATTGCGCCCGGTGCAAGCGTGGATGCAGCGGCGCTTTCGGCATTCTTTGACGCTGGCGAAATCGATGGCGTGCATTTCGTGTTGGCCGAACAAGCGGCTGCCCTGCCCGCAGCGATTGCCACAATCGGAGCGCTGCTGGTCAACCGGCCCGGCACGCCGCCGCCCGCCACTGGCACCCTGCGCGAACGGCTTGGCCTTGCGCTTCCCTCAACCGCATCGACGCAGGCCAAGGGCGCGCGTGTGCCGGAGTATGTGGCATGAGCAAGCAGATCCATCTCTGGGCCTTTCTTCAGGGCATCGGCTTTTTCCCCACCGGCTGGCGGCACCCGCGCGCGCGGCCAGAGGGTGTGTTCTCGATGGAATACTATGCCCGCGTGGCAAAAATGGCCGAAGACGCCTGCTTTGACGCCATCGTGTTTGGCGACCAGTTGCAATCGCGCGGGGCAGGCGGGCGCACACCGGGGCGGCTGGCGATGCCGACGCTCGATCCGGTCAGCCTGTTGATGGCCATGGCTGCGGTGACAGACCGGGTTGGCCTCGTCGCCACCGTTTCCACCACCTACAATACGCCAGAAATGCTGGCCGAACGCTTTGCCGCGATGGACCGGATCAGCGGCGGACGCGCAGGCTGGAACATTGTCACCACCGCCCACCCCGATACAGCGCCCAATTTTGGCGAAGCGGAATTGCCGCCCAAGGATCAGCGCTACGCACACGCGGTGGACGTTGTGGCCAAGGCTTGCGAATTGTGGACCGCCATGGATCGCGCAGGCCCGGCCCTGCCGCAGGGGCGGCCCGTGCTGGTGCAGGCCGGTCAATCGCCTGAGGGACGCGATTTTGCCGCACGCACGGCAGAGGCAATCTTCTGCCCCGCCGCCAATATCGATGCAGGCATCGATTTTCGCAACGACATGCGCCACCGCATCGCCACCGTGGGCGGCAATCCCGATGGCGTGCGGGTCATGCCGGGGCTTTCGTGCGTGCTGGGCGGCACGGAGGAAGAAGCGCGGGGCAATCATGCCGCGATCCTCGACATGGGCGATGTGCCGCTGGCCATTGAATACCTTTCGGAATCGCTGTGCTGCGATCTGACAGCCTATGATCCTGCCGCCGCGATCCCGGTGGACGATATTCTGGCCAAGACGCTGCTGCCGCCTGCCGATGTTGCCAAATCGGTAAGGCCTGCCGCCGAAACGGGCACGCCGCTGGGCGAGTTTGCGGCCAACTTCATGCGCCACCCGCGCGGGCACAACGTGTTTGTCGGCACGGGTGAACAGATGGCCGAGATGATGATCGAATGGCGCGACAGTGGCGCATGTGACGGGTTCACGCTGCAGCCCAGCTACATGCCCGGCGGGCTTCAGGATTTTGCCGAGCAGGTGGTGCCGGTGCTGCAGAAGCGTGGGCGGCTGCGGACCGAATATCCCGGCACGACGCTGCGCGAAACGCTGGGCCTGCCTGCCCGCCTGCGCGTGGCGGCATGAAAGCGGGGCGCATCGCGCTGGGCCTTGTCGGTGCGCTATTGCTTGGGCTGGGCGGCACGGTTCTGGCCCTGCGCGCAGGTGCGGGGGAATCTGACCGGGCCGAGCTGGAAAAGCGCTGGGCCGATGCGCCTTCCCGGTTTGTCACGGTCGCTGGCGTGCGCATGCACGTGCGCGAGGAAGGGCCGACGGACGGACCAGTGGTGGTCCTGCTGCACGGGTCCATCGTGAACCTGCACGAATGGGATGGCGTCGCGCCTTTGCTGGCCGACAAGTATCGCGTCGTGCGGTTTGACTGGTCACCCTATGGGCTGACCGGACCTGATCCCAGCGGCGTCTATTCCACACCCCGTTCGGCGCAGCTCATGGACCGGCTGATGAAGGCGCTGGGGCACGACAAGTTCGCGCTGGTGGCAACGTCCAACGGAGCGAACGTCGGGCTGGAATACAACCGCGCCTATCCGGGGCACGTGACGGCGATGGCGTTTTCGATGCTGCCGCTGGAACGCCCTAGCCAGACGCGGAAGGTGGACTGGCGGCTGCGCTGGATGCTGGCGACGCACAAGGCGATCCTGCCCGATTGGCGGCACCGCGAATTCTGGCGGCTGGTGCTGGAAGACACCACACCGCCCGATTTCACGCCGACGGATCGCATGGTCGATCAGATCCATGACATGAACAACCTGCCGGGCGCTTTGCAGCGGCAGGCGCAATACATTCAGGTCAATGCCAGGGCCTTCAAGACCAGCGACGTCGGGTCCGTGGCGGAAAGCGTGCGCGTGCCGGTGCTGTTGCAGTGGTGCTCTTACGACGATGTGATTTCGCAAAGTGCGCAGGCCTCGGTCAGGCGGTTCACCAATACCAAGGTCGATCTGATCGAATACCCGGACCTTGGGCACTTTCCGATGTGGGAGAAGCCTGAAAAGTTCACCCGCGATCTGCGGGGATGGCTGGATCGGACCACTGTGCCGCAGACTTCTGCCGTTCCGACAGGCGAGCAAGAGTGACCGGTTGGCGGATAGACTGCGCCCCGGCGCAGCGATGCTGTCGCGCCGGCCATAGGCACGATGGCATTGTGATTGGAGTTTCGTCTTGACCAAGACAGCAGTAGATCGTTGCCAGGTTGTGGTGGCAGGCGCTGGGCCGGTTGGCACCACCATTGCCACATTGCTGGCGAAGGCGGGCGTTTCGGTGATCCTGCTGGAAGCCGGGGCCGACTGCGCACAAGATCTGCGCGCATCCACATTTCATCCGCCGACGCTGGAAATGCTGGACGAAATCGGCATCACCAGGATGCTGCTGGAAAAGGGCCTGAAAGCGCCGATCTATCACTGGCGCGATCGGCAATCGGGCGAAGTGATCGCATTCGACATGGCCGAACTTTCGGATGTGACGCGCTATCCGTTCCGCATCCAGTGCGAACAGTATCACCTTTCGCGCGCGCTTGCCGAAGGGCTTGAGGCCTATCCCAACGCCGATATGCGGTTCAACAGCCGGCTGCTGACGTTCGAACAGGACGATGCGGGCGTCGATCTTTCGGTCGAGACGATGACCGGGATCGAGCGAATCCGCGCTGATTTCCTGATCGGGGCCGATGGAGCCAATTCCATCGTGCGCAAATGGCTGGGCACGGAATTTGACGGGTTCACTTATCCCGAACGCTTCCTGACGCTGTCCACCGATGTGGAATTGGCGGATTACCTGCCCAATCTGGCGCTGGTGAACTATGTGTCCGACCCGGAAGAATGGCTGGTGCTGCTGCGCGTGCCATCGGTGTGGCGCGTGCTGGTGCCGGTCAACGGTTCGGTGGATGAGGCTGGGCTTCTTTCGGAAGCCAACAAGAACGGGATTTTCGCGCGCCTGCTGGGTGAGGGCGTGGACGTGAAAACGCACCACCGCACGCTTTATCGCGTGCATCAGCGGGTGGCCAAATCGTTCCGTCAGGGGCGCGTGGCATTGGTGGGCGATGCTTCGCACCTGAACAATCCGCTGGGCGGTTTCGGCATGAATTCGGGCATTCACGATGCTTTTAACCTGTTTGAAAAGTTGCTGCCCGTGATCCAAGGCAAGGCCGATCTGGACACCAACCTTTCGCTCTATGATCGCCAGCGCCGCGAAGTGACACACAGCTTCACCCAGACGCAGACCAAGGCCAATATGGCGCTGATCGGCGGCAAGCGCGACGATGCCCATTCAGCCCGGCGCAAGGAACTGACCGAAATCCGCGACAACGCCGAAAAGCGCCGCGCCTATCTGATGCGACAGGCGATGTTCCAGAGCCTGAAGGAAGCAGCGCTGATCCGGTAGGAGAGTCCTGCCTTTATCCAATCGCATCGTCACCCCGGACCTGTTCCGGGGGCCAATTCTCAGCCGAGAGCCTTGGTCTGATTGGTGAAATGGATGCTGAACCAAGTTCAGCATGACGGATTGTATTCGTTGCAGGGCAATGCGTTACATGCGCTGAGCGCCTGCCGTTTCCGCTGGGCGGAGAGTGGCGACAACGGGCAAGCGTTGCTCCCAAGCTGGGGCACTTTCGGCACTCATGGTGCATCGGCGTGGGGCCTTGCACCGCCGGGAGAATGCCGTGTCGGAGCTAGCCGCCACTATCGATAAACAGGCGGCCAGCGTGTGGGCCATCCGACTGGGATCGGCGCTGATCCCGCTGGCCCATGCGGCCGGGCAGAACCTTGTCACCGTGCTGGGCCTGCGGTTCATGACCGATAGTCTGGCCATATCGGCAGGCGCAGCAGGCGCGATATTCGCGTTCGTGAAGATCTATGACGGGTTTGCCGATCCTGCCGTGGGCGCATGGAGCGACCGCGCCAAAACGCGCTGGGGGCGGCGATTGCCGTTCCTGTTCGCGGGCGGAATCGCCATGCCGATTGGCCTTGCGCTGCTGTTCGGCGCGCCATCGTTCGGATCGATCCTGCTGGCGCAACTGTTCGTCACCATTGCGCTGATGATCCACGCCACCGGCTATACGCTGCTGACGATTCCGGGCTTTGCCATGCTGGTGGAAAGTTCTGCCGACCCGCGCGAGCGCACGCGGCTGATGGGTTGGCGCACTTATGGCAATGCCATCGGCACGATGTTGGGGTCCACGCTGCCCGCCTGGATTCTGAGCCAGACAGGGCCGACACGCGAAGGGCACCTGCTGATTGCGCTGATTGTCAGCGCGGTGGTGTTTGGCGCAACGGTTCTGGCGGTGCGCCTGCTGACCAACGCTCCACGCACTGCGCCGCCAGAGCGTGCTGCTGCAGCGCGGGTTAATCCTCTGGTCGCGCTGTGGCGACAGGTGCTGCTGGCATGGAAGAACGTGCCATTCCGCATTCTGGCCATCGCGCACGTGTTCCTGCTGTTCGGCACGGCGATCGGATCGGCGGCACTGGCGTTCTTCACGCGCATTGGCCTTGGGCAGAAGGACAATGTGCTGGGCACCTATTTCATGCTCGCCACGGTGGCCATGCTGGTGAGCATGACCGGATGGGTGTGGCTTTCGAACCGACTGGGCAAGAAGACCTGCTATATCGGCGCGCTGGCGCTCTATGCGCTGGTGCAGGCGAGTTGGCTGCTGGCTGTGCCGGGCGAATCCATGCTGCTGATTTCGGTGCGCGGTGCGTTAAGCGGCCTTGCGGGCGCGGGCATGATCCTGTGCGCCTATTCGCTGCTGTCCGATGCGGTGCGCTATGACTACGTGACCAGTGGCGAACGGCGCGAGGGCGCTTTTGCCGGGTTCACCACCTTGTTTGACAAGCTCTCGTCCGCCGCGGCCCTTGCGGCGATGGGCGTGTTTCTTTCGGCCATGGGCTATGTTCCTTCGGCCAGCGGCTTGGCGGCAGAGCAGGGGCCGAATGCGCGGCTGGCGGTGCTGTTGTGCGTTTCCGTTATCCCCGCCGTATCAATGTTGGCGGCTATGGCGGCCATGGCGTTCTACCGGCTTGATGCTGCGACCGTAGAAGCGGCTGAGCGGTTGGCAGGAGAACCCACATGACCCTGCGGCATCCCATCGAACTCGTGGGCCTGATCTCGCCCTATCGCACCAGCGAGGCGAGCGAGACGCCCGGACCTTTTGATCCGGCCTTTGTCGCGGAAATCGCTTGGGCCTATGAAGCGGCGGGATTTGACCGGGTGCTGGTGGGGCAAAACGCCAAGTCCGCTGACAGTCTGGTAACGGCAACGTGGGTGGCGGCGGCCACGACGCGGCTGAAACTGATGGTGGCGCACCGCCCAGGCTTCATCGCGCCGACGATGGCCGCGCGGGCCTTTGCCACGCTCGACCAGCTTTCCGGCGGGCGGGCCGGGGTCCACGTGATCACGGCGTTTTCGGATATCGAGACGCGCTGCGATGGCGATTACCTGACCAAGGACGAACGCTACCGGCGCGGCAACGAATACGTGCGGATCATGCGCCGGGTCTGGGCGGGCGAAGTGCCGTGCGACCATGAAGGCGATTGGTATCGCTTTGAAAACGCAGGGTCCGAAGTGCATCCCGTGGCGGGCAGCATACCGGTGTTCTGGGCGGGCACATCGCCGCTGGCGCTGCAATTCGGTGCGGAACTGGCCGATGTCTATGCCTTTGGCCCCGGCAGTGTCGATCAGATCGCGCAGCAGGTGGGCATGGTGCGGACAGAAGCGGTAAAGCATGGGCGGAACCCGCGCACGTCGATGTCGATGCGGCTGGTCGTGGCCGATACCGACGAGGCGGCATGGGCGCGCGCGGATGATCTGCTGCGCAGCATTGTGGCGCGGCAGGCGGCGCATGGTGCACTGGGCCGCGATCTGGGAAAGGCGGCAGAAGCGGTAACGGCCAAGGCCGCACAGGCCGACGATGCTGCCGCCGATCCGTGCCTGTGGACCGGGCTGACCAAAGCCACGCAGGGCCGGTTGCAGGTGATGTGCCTTGTCGGATCGCCCGCCACGCTGGTGCAGGCGCTGCTGCGCTATCGTGCGGTCGGCATCGACAATTTTCTGGTCACCGGATTCGACTGGCTGGCCGATACGTACCGCATCGGCACCGAGATCGGGCCGGACCTTCGGAGGTTGGGCGCATGAGCGAGGGCTGGACGCGCACTGCCCGCTGGCTGCATTAGGGCACGGTGTTTGCCGTGCTGGTGGAAGTGCCTGCAGGCTTCGCGATGGCGTGGACTTATCTTGACGGCGTGCGTGGCGGGCTGCTGGCAGGATTGCATCTGCGCTCCAGCCAGGTGCATCACACGCTTGGTCTTCTTTTGCTGGCTTCGGTCATCTTGCGGCTCTGCTGGCGATGGCGCCACCCAGCACCTGCCCTGCCAGCGCAAACTTCGCGCCGTGGCGCGCTTGCCGCACGGGGCGTGCAGGCGTTGCTCTATGGGCTGTTGCTGTTGCTACCGTTGACCGGTTGGGCTGCGCTTTCCGCGCTGGGATCGGGCGCGGGCTATTCTGCGCCGCAGCTGTGGTTCTTCACGCACGACGGGTTCGGGCCGGGCGGGATGATCCCGCATATCATCACCCCGCGCC
>JBEQBV010000023.1:0-26865 GCA_041639635.1 Novosphingobium sp. | reverse complement strand
TGAGCCACATGCGCCGCTGCGGGTTTGACAGCTTTGCCCCCAACCAGCCGATCAGTTCCGAAGCTGCCGAGCAGGCATTCGGCACATGGCCGGAGGTTTACCAGAAGACCGTTGATGGCCGCCCGGCAATCTGGGCGAAGCGCCATCCGGCTTGAGGACAGATGACATGAGCAGCACCGTAAACCGCAAGATCGACCTGATCGACGCGCGCCCGCGCTTTGTCGAAACGGACGCGATCCGCCTGAACCATCTGTTCCGGGGCACTGACACGCAGGAAATGCTGCGTTCGGTGATCTGCGACGGGCTGGCAGGCGATCTTGCGGTGGTTTCGAGCTTTGGCGCGGAAAGCGCTGTTCTGCTGCACCTTATTGCCGAGGTTGATCCTTCGGTGCCGGTGCTGTTTCTGGAAACGGGCAAGCACTTTCCCGAAACAGTGGCCTATCGCGACGAGCTGATCGGTTTTCTGGGGATGACCAACCTGCAGATCATCGAACCGGACGCAGAGATAATCGCCCAGAAGGACGAAAATGGCCTGCGCTGGTCGTGGGACCCGGATGGTTGCTGCGAAATTCGCAAGGTGGAGCCGCTGGCCAAGGCGCTGCTGCATTATGATGCCTCGCTGACCGGGCGCAAGGGCTTCCAATCGAAGACCCGCGCAGGCCTGCCACGCTTCGAGATCGACCATTCGGATGCGCAAGGGCGGTTGAAGATCAATCCGCTGGCATCGTGGGACAAGGATGCGCTGGCGGCATACTTCGCACAGCACAACCTGCCCGCGCACCCGCTGGTGGCGCAGGGCTATCCGTCTATCGGCTGCGCGCCGTGCACCAGCAAGGTTGCGCCGGGCGAAGATCCGCGTTCCGGCCGGTGGAAGGGCTGGGACAAGGTGGAATGCGGCATCCATTCGCCCACCGATGGCCAGAAGCCAGGCGATGAGTTGCCGCCGGGATATGATCCGGTTTTCTGATCGGCATTTGCCAGTCTGCCCAAGCCTCTGCTAGTCCCGTCCCCGGAGCAGGGGGAACGCGCTGTTGGCTTTGGATGCACGCAGGATAGGGCTTTGGGCCGGGCCACTGGGCTTTGCGGTGACGCAACTGGTGGCCGCGCCTGCGGGCATGCCAGAAGCTGGGTGGAGCGCTGCCGGGCTGGTCTGGTGGATGGCGGCGTGGTGGATGACCGAGGCGCTGCCGCTTTCGGCCACCGCGCTGCTACCGTTCCTGATCCTGCCGCTGACCGGCGTGGCCGATGCCAATAAGACAGCCAGCGCCTATTATTCGCCGATCATCTTCCTGTTCGTGGGCGGGGCGTTTCTGGCGCTGGCGATTGAGCGGACCGGGCTGCACCGGCGGCTGGCGCTGTTCATCATGGGGCTGGCAGGCGCGAAGCCGTGGCAACTGCTGCTGGGCGTGATGATGGCCACGGCGGTGCTATCCAGCTTTATCTCCAACACTTCGACCGCG
Source organism: Novosphingobium sp. (assembly GCA_041639635.1). Taxonomy (GTDB): domain Bacteria; phylum Pseudomonadota; class Alphaproteobacteria; order Sphingomonadales; family Sphingomonadaceae; genus Novosphingobium. Next base: position 25,405 of record JBEQBV010000023.1, on the reverse strand, counting down.
CTGATCATGATGCCGATGGCGATTGCGATGCTGCGCGCGGGCAGCGTGGAGGAAGGCGAAACCGCAGGCATGGCGGGCGCATTGCCGATGGGCATTGCCTTTGCCGCGTCTATCGGGGGCCTTGCCACGCTTATCGGCACACCGACAAACGCGATAGCGGCAGGCCTGATCGAAACGGCGTTGGGCACGCGGGTGACCTTCCTGCAATGGGCGCTTTACGGCGTGCCGATTGCACTGCTGGCGGTGCCGCTGGCCGCGTGGATCATTGCGCGGGTGCAGCGCCTGCACACCGACAGCTTCGATCCAGCCTCGGCACGCGATGCGATTGCGCAGGCGACGCAGTGGAGCGTGGCCGAGCGGCGATTGGTGCCGGTGGTGGTGCTGGCATTTCTGGCGTGGGTGCTTCAGCCGGTGATCGAGGGGTGGTTCCCCGAAGGCGGCTTTACCGACGGCACGGTGGCGGCGATTGCGGGGCTGGTGCTGTTTGTTCTGCCCGATGGCACCGGGCGGCCTATGCTGACCTGGCCCGAGGCGAACCGTGCGCCGTGGGATGTGGTGCTGATGTTCGGTGGGGGGCTGGCCATGGCCATGGGCATGACGTCCAGCGGGCTGACAAAGTGGATGGGCGAAATGCTGCTCCCGCTTGCCCACGTGCCACTGCCGGTGGTGGCGCTGGTGCTGGTGGCCTTTGTGATTATCGTGACCGAATTTGCCAGCAACATCGCTGCCGCCAGCGGGATCATGCCGGTGGTGGCCGCGCTGGTGGGGGCGCTGGGTGCGGACCCGATCCTGCTGGCCCTGCCCGCCGCCTTTGCCGCGACATGGGGCTTCATGCTGCCCGCCGGAACCGGGCCGAATGCGCTGGCCTGGGCGACCGGGCACTGTTCGATGCGGTCGATGGTCAAGGCGGGCTTCGCGCTCGACGTGGCAGGCGTTTTCCTGCTGGTCGGCGTGGTCTGGCTGGTTACCGCCCTGACCTGACCGGCTTCATCCGTGCGCGCCGAAGTAGTTGGCGATGGCCACGGCGATGCGGATATTCAGGGCGTGGGCGCGCTCGATGGGATCGATGAAGCGGTTACGGATTGCACCGTAATCTTCGCCGCGATGGTCGGGGTAGTCGGTCGGCTCGTCCACGGCAAAATCGGTGATTTCTGGCTCGATCACTGGATAGGCGCGGCGCAACTGGGCCAGAGCATCGTCCACGCGCAGGGATAGGACCATTTCCAGCACATCATCGCGGCTGACATCGTTCGAACGGGCGAAGGGTGGAACCTGCACCGCCCGAATGAACATGTGCATCAGCAGCGCAAGCCGCACCGATTGCAGCAGGCCGATATTGCGCCGGTCTGAATCCTGCGCCGGATCGCGGCCCGCTTTGTGGCCTGGGACCAACGAGAGCAGGCGGTGCAGCTTCATCCAATCAACCCGCAGGCGCGAAGTGAGGCGGCGAAACACCCCTGCCCGGTCGTCCTTGGTCAGATATTCGGCAAGCGCAAGGCAGGCCGATTCCAGTGCGGTTTCGGTGCCGCGATAGGGGCGGCTGGCCCAATAGGCGGAGTTGAACAGTTCGCCATGGGCCGCCACGGTCTTGACCGAGGCGAGACCGTTGGCGGCACGCAACAGGCGGACAAGCTGGTTGCCGCGCGTGGAGCGGCCAAGCAGTTCGGCGACCGATTCCATTTCCTCGCCCGCGGCCATGCCGGCACCTGCGATGACGTTTACCGGATAGCCGATCTGCTGCAGGATAGCATTGTGCGGGATCGCGCGGATCTGGCGCAGGCTCATCGTGCGGTCTGCGCCGATGTCGGACTGGCGGCGCGAAACGCGGCTGCCGGTGCCCTTCAGCAGGCCAAGGCCGAACGCGGTTAGTGCGCGCGAATAAGTTGCGCTTTCAAGGTGTTCGCGCTGCACCCGGCGGATCGAGCGGTAGAAATCGAGGCTCAGATCGGTGCGGTCGTAGAACGGGTCCTTGACGGTAAGGTCCTGATCCTTTGCCTCTTCCTCGGCAATCCGGGTGAGCGTGGCAAGCGCCAGATCATCATTGCGGAAGAACAGGTAGCCATCGCCGCCCTGAAAGCTGGCTTCGGGTTCGATGGTGACGCCCGCCTTGGCAAAGCGGCGACGCGCCCAGCCGGACAGCGGCCAAGTGAGACGGTCAGCAAAGCCCGAAGGATGCGCGCCGCGCCCCATGGACTCACCATGGGTGTTGAAGATCAGTGCGGCCACATCGGTGAGGCCATTGGCCTTCATCGCTTCGGCAAGGCGGCCCTGCAGGCGTTCGATGGCCAGCGCAGCCGGGATCTGCCCCATGAAACGGCCAGCATCGGAAAAGCCGGTCTGGATAGAAACGCGGCCACGGCCACGGGCATAGGCGCGATAGGATTCTTCGGACAGCAGCGCTTCGAGGAAGCGGCCACCATGTTCGAGCGCGGTTTCGGTTTCGAACAAGGGCGAGACATCGACTTTGCCTTCGATGCCGAACAGCTTGGCAAAATAGAGTGCGGCCAGCACCGTCTGTGGCTGTTCACATTCGGCAATCAGCATGCGGATCGGCGCATCGGCATCGATGTGCTGCAGCATCTTGGCCATGACCAGAAACTGGCGCATGGCGGTGCTGGTTTCGATGGCGAGCGCACCGAAATTGACGCGCAGCGGCTTTACTTCGGCGAGCAGTTCGCGGAGGCGTGACAGCGCGCTCTTGCTGCCCAGATCAAGCGTGCCTTCCGGGTCGATCCGGCGGCGCAAAGCGTTGAGAAGCTGCGAGGAGTTTACGCGGAAGTGAATCCAGCCGATGCCAAGGCCATCTGCGCGCATGGCTGCGGCAAGCGTGGCAAGGGCGACAGCCGTGGCCTCTTCAGCGACTTTCGCTTCGGCTTCGAGCGTTTCGATCAGCGGAGCAAGGCTCAACAGTTTGGCATCGTCATCCGCGCTCAGGCGGTTTGCGGCGGCTGAAAGTGCCTCAGCGCCGTCAAGCGGGGAGGAGAATAGTTCCGCCATTTCTAACGAATGCGAGTGGGCAACATCCAGCGTGACTAGCAGCGGGTGCGCCTCGTTGATCGCGCGCAGGCTTGCGGCATAGCTTGAAAGACGCAGCGCCTTTTCCCGCAGTCGGAAGGCGATGGAGGTGGTCCAGCCGATATCGGTGCGGCCGTCCATGTCATAGCCGACCCACGTAGCAAAACGGAACGGCAGTGGGCGGAAATCGAGCCAGCGGCCCGGCCAGCGCTGGCGGGCATGAGACAGCAGCGTGGCGTTGATACGGTCACGCGCGTTGGCGGCGCGCTGGATCGCGTTGCACACCTCAACATGTTCGAAGTCCAGCGTGATCTTCGGCCCTGCGTGGGGCACGGTGCAGACTGTGGTGCTTTGCGGATCGTCGGTCAGCGCGGCAGTTGCCACGGCATCGGACTGCGCAGGCGAAAGCAGGAACGTGGGATGCGCGGTGAAAACGGCGTGGAGAAGCGGCTTTTCCCAGCGCTGGCAGAACTCGGAAAAGCCCGCCTCTTCGGGGTTCAGCGCGGTGATCCGCGCCAGATTTTCGGTCGCTACCGTGGGGGCGATCAGGCGCTTCAGGCGCGAGGCGCGGCTTTGCAGCGCCTCGCATTCCAGTTCGGATACGAGGCCTTCGATGTCATTCAGCGACATCTCGCCAGCTTCAAGCTGGCGCGACAGATCGTGGCTGAGCTGAAACACCGGGTTGAACAGCGGCGTATCGGCCGTCCGCTCATGGAGTTTCTGCAAACGCGCCTTGAGCTTGGCAACCGTCTTCATGCCTGCTGTATTCCCCTGAATTCGTTGACGTTGCAGGACTATCGCCCCAGCAGACAGGCTTCACGTGCGGCAGCTTCGATGGCCGCTTCATCGGGTGTGCCCTTGCCCACGACCCAGCTTCCACCGACGCACAGGACCGGATCGAAGCCCAGCCATTCCGGCGCGGAGGCGGCAGTAATGCCGCCGGTGGGGCAGAATTTGCATTGATGGAACGGCGCTGCCAACGCCTTTAATGCAGGAAGCCCGCCCGATGTTGAGGCGGGGAAGAACTTGAAGTGGTTGAGGCCAAGGTCCAGCCCGCGCATGATATCGCCCGCGCTCGCGGTGCCGGGCAGGAACGGAATGCCCGAGGCGACGGCAGCCTTGCCCAAGTTTTCCGTAAGGCCGGGCGAGACGATGAATTCTGCGCCTGCATCGATGGCCGCCTTCAGTTCATTGGGATTGGTCACGGTGCCTGCGCCGACGATTGCGCCTTCGACCGCCTTCATCGCGTGGATCACGTCCAACGCCGCAGCAGTGCGCAAGGTAACTTCGAGAACGCGCAGGCCACCCTTTACAAGCGCACGGGCAATGGGAAGCGCGTGATCGACATTGTCGACGACCAGCACCGGAATGACCGGCGCGGTGCGCATGATGGTTTCGATCGGCTTCATAACGTCTCCCTCGCGTTTGGAACGCGCAAATCCTGTGTGGATGCGGGCTTAACGCGAGTCAGCCGTATTGTGCACCTGCGATAGGCGGGTGCATAGCTATTCTTCAGACCGCTGAACTGAACTGACGGGCCCCCTGCCGATAGCCATCGAATATGGCGGCGACCGAGCGGGCATAGGGTTCTGACCCCTGTTCCAGCGTAAGCATGCTATCTTCCAGCCGTGCCAGACCGCGCGCAATAAACGGGGCCAGCCGTTCGCGGCTGGTGGCGAGAAGGTCTGCTGGCAGCTCTGCCCTGCCCCGGCACAGCAGATTGGTGATGACTTCACCCCGGCGCTGGTCCTCAGGGGTGCGAACCACGCCTTTGCGGCCCGGAAGCTGATCGGCGCCCACAAGCATGCGGTAGCGTCCGGCATTCTTTTCGGTTTGAACGAAGAGGTCGGGAAATTCGCTGATCGAAGATGCGCCAAGGCCAATCAGCACATCCGACTGGTCTTCGGTGAAGCCCTGAAAGTTGCGGCGCAAGGTGCCAGCGCGGGCAGCAATCGCAAGATCATCGTCCGGCAGGGCGAAGTGATCAAACCCGACCGGCTGATACCCAGCCGCGACCAACTGGCCATAGCCTTGCGCGGCCATGCGGAACCGGGCACGCTGATCGGGCAGTTCGCTGGCATCGATGCGCTGCTGGCGCGGAATCAGGTGGGGCACATGCGCATAGCCGAACAGCGCCACGCGATCCGCCCCCATGGCAATCGACTGATCCAGCGTATCGGCCAGAATTTCATCCGTCTGGAACGGCAGGCCGTACATCAGATCGAAGTTGATCGAGCTGACCCCAGCGTCGCGTAGGCCTTCGGTAGCGCGCGCGATCATGTCCTGCGGCTGAACCCGGCCGATAGCCTCCTGCACACGCGGATCGAGCGTCTGGACGCCGAGGCTGGCCTTGATCACGCCGATGCCACGGATCGCCCTGAACCAATCCGGCTCAAGCGTGCGTGGATCGAGTTCGATCGACAGGACAGGCCTTTCAAGGCGGAAGTTGAGTGTGAGGCTATCGATCAGCCGTACGAAATCGGTCGGCTTTATGGCATTGGGACTGCCGCCTCCGAAGGCGATGCGCGACACCTTTACCGAGGGGTGCAGATTGCGCGAAACGAGTTCAACTTCGTGGTGCAGCGCTTCAAGATAGGCGGTGAGCCGCTGGGTCTTGTTGGCGGCACCTGTGTTGCAGCCGCAGTACCAGCAGATTTCACGGCAATAGGGGATGTGCAAATAGAGCGACACGGTGCCCCGCAAGGCACGAAGGGCATTGCGCTGCCGCTCTTCAAAACTCTCTTCAACGAATTCAGCGGCTGTCGGATAACTCGTGTAGCGCGGAACGGGCTGTTCCAGCAGGTCTGGCCAGTATGTCCAATCCCCGAAGCGTTCAGGGGCGGCGCTGCCTTGCGCAGTCATCACATCAGTTGCCATGGGATCGGTCCTATTCGCGTTCGGGGCCTTCATCCCCATCGCTGCAACAGCTATCGGCCGATGCGCGCTTGCGCATTGCGATATGACAAACTTTGCAGCAGGGCAGATTTTTGCTGCCATCATCGTTCTGCGGCAGTTGCAGCGGCACCATGCCCCCGGCTCCGCCACATGATGCGACCATGATGATCGATGCGTTGGCAGGGCCAGGTGCGGCCATTTGCAGCACCGCCAGCGGGGCCAGCAGGCGCAATGCGCGGCTGTTCATGGCAGGTCCTCCTCATCAATCAGGATGCGCGCCGCCGCGCCATCCAGATCGCCGAACTGCCCGCGTTTCAAGGCCCAGAAGAACGAGGCCAGCCCGAACAGACCCATGCCCAGCGCGATGGGGAGCATGAAGGCGACACCGTTCATTTGGCTTCTCCGGCAAGGCGCAGCGAATTGGCCACGACGATCAGCGAGCTGGTGGACATGGCGACAGCCGCGATGAGCGGGGTAACGTGGCCAAGGATCGCCAGTGGCACCGCCAGCACGTTATAGCCAATGGCCAGCACGAAGTTCTGCCGCACCACCTGCATGGTCTTGCGCGAGACGCGGATCGCACGCGGAATGGCGAGCAGCGAGTCTGCGGTAAACACCATGTCCGCTGCCTGCCGCCCGACATCGCTGGCCGAACCCGGCGCGATGGACGCATGGGCGGCGGCAAGCGCGGGGCCATCGTTCAGGCCATCACCCGCCATCATCACCTTGCGCCCGGCATTCTGAAGGCGCTGGATGGCTTCCTGCTTTTCCAGCGGAGAAGCGGCGGCCTGGGCCGTGAGACCGGTTGCGTGGGCAATGGCAGCTACGGCGGGCACGGAATCCCCGGACAGGATCGAAGCTTCGACGCCCAGACTGCCAAGCCGGGCAAGCGCGGCTTCGGCATCGGGGCGCAACCGATCAGCAAAGGGGATAAGCCGCACCGCATCGCCCTGAATCCGCAGAGCCGTGGCCATGCCTTGCGCCGAGGCGGGGCGTCCCAGTGCGACCGACAGACCGTTCCAGCGCGCGGTGACGCCCTGCCCTGCTTCTTCGTGCACATCTTCTAGAAGCGCTGCGAGGATGCCCCGAGCGGCCAATGCCTGCACCAGACCGAGCGAGAGCGGATGGCGGCTGTGGCTGGCAAGCGCCAGTGCGACCGAAGCCTGCAAGGGCGACAGCGCGCAGAGCGCCGCTTCATCAGGCACGGGACGGCCCAGTGTGAGCGTGCCGGTCTTGTCGATGAGAATGCGGTCGATTTCGGCCATGCGTTCCAGTGCAGAGCCATCTTTCACCAGCACGCCCTTTTTCAGCAGCGCCCCTGCTGCCACGACTTGCGCAACCGGCACGGCAAGGCCCAGCGCGCATGGGCAGGTGATGATCAGCACGGCGATGGCGATAACCAGCGACTGATACCACCCGGCACCGGCCAGCATCCACCCGGCAAAGGTCAGCGCCGCCAGCGTGTGAACCGCAGGCGCGTAGAGCCGCGCGGCGCGGTCTGCGATGCGAACGTATTTGGACCGCGATTGGCCGGCCACTTCCATCAGGCGGGCGATTTCGGAAAGCGCGGTATCCTGCCCGCTGGCCGTCACGCGCACGTCGACGGGCGCTTCGATATTGAGCGTTCCGGCGTGGACCAGCGTTCCCGGCCCGGCGGGCACCGGCGCGCTTTCGCCGGTCAGCAGCGATTGGTCGAACCGGGTTTGCCCGCGCAGCACTTCGCCATCGGCGGCGAGGCGCTCTCCGGCGGCAACGCGCATCAGCATTCCGGGTTGCAGTGCCTTGGTTTCGACCCAGCGCGTTTCGCCATCGGCGGCAACGACCATGGTGCCAGTGGCCACCTGCCGCAGCAGCGCGTCAACGCCCGAACGCGCGCGATCGCGCATCATTGCGTCCAACACGCGGCCTGCCAGCAGGAACATCAGCAGCATCAGCACGCCATCGAACCATGCCTCAGCCCCGCCAATGATGGTTTCGTAGAACGAAAGGCCTGTGGCGATGGTCACGCCGATGGAGATCGGCACGTCCATATTGGTCTTGCCGTAGCGCAGCACTTTCCAGGCCGATGCAAAGAATGGACGGCCGGCATAGACGATGGCAGGCACGCCGATCAGGGCCGAAACCCAGTGAAACAGGGCGCGCGTAGTGCCATCAGCGCCCGACCAGACACTGACAGACATCAGCATCACGTTCATGCAGGCAAAGGCGGCAACGCCAAGCGGAGCCAGCAAAGGCTTGACCGCCGAAACAGGTTCGGCCGCAATCTCGCGCGGTTGGGCGTCAAAGCCGGTCGCGGCCAGAGCGGCGACGAGTGTGGGCGTTTCGACCTGCGGGCTGTGGACCACTTCGACCGTGCGGGCAGTCAGGTTTGTACGGGCGCTGGCAACGCCGTCAACGGCGCTCAGCGCACGCTCGACCTTTCCCATGCAACCGGCGCAGTGCATACCGGGCACGGCAAGGACGGAGTGGACAGCATCGTCTGGAATGGCGATGTGCATAGCGGGCGCGGTCATTGCACTTCCCCCACAGTGCGCCAGACTTGGCCATCAGCTTCGACCATAACATTCAAACGCCAACGGCCCTGCTCAAGCGCCGCACTGTAAACGCCGGGGGCAGTCTCCTGCAGCGCAAGCGCGGTTGTCGGACGCTGGCCAAGCGGATGTTCGGCCACAGCCGTAACCTTGGCGGCGGCAATCGGCTGGTCCGCACTGTCGATCACCGTGATGATGGCGCGGTTGGCGGCATCGCGCGCAATCACCCGCTTCCAGCCAAGTGCCTTTTCAACTTTCGCCTGTTTGAGCCAGCCGTTGAACTCCTGGCTGGCGACATAGGAGTTATCGACCACAACGCCGCCGAAGGTCGCACTGGCAAGGCGCGCCATCAGCATGTTGACACCGACGACCACGGCAAAGAAGCTGACGAGCAGCAGGGCCATCTTGCGCCCGGTAAACGGACGATCCTTGCGCTGTGGCTGGGTCATTGGCCGTTTCCTTCTGCGGTGGTGAAGACTGTTTCAGCGCGATCCGTGCCGCCTTCCTTGTCCGTGGCGTTGAGCACGAAGGCGAATTCGGCAGGCTTTGCGCCGCGCGGCAGCACTGTGTAGACGCGCACCGGCTTGGTCGAATCAGACGGCACGTTCACGCTCAACATGCGCTGCGCGGCAGCGGCATCCATTTCATCGGTGAACATCGCGCCGCTCTCCAGCCCATCGAGGGCCACTGTGAACGTGCGCGGGCGAGTTTCCATGTTGCGCAGTTTCAGCGTGTAGGCATTGCGGATCTGGCCGTCGGACAACATAACATATTCGGGGTTGCGATCCTTGGCGACCGACAGATCGAGCCGGGTGCGCTGGCCCAGCATGAACAGCAGGGCAAGGCCGATGGCGCTCCACGCGCCGAGGTACACCAGCGTGCGCGGGCGGAAGATGGTTTTCAACAGCGGCTTTGGCTCTTCCCCGCGCTTTTCGCGTTCGGCATCGTCGAGCGTGCAGTAATCGATCAGCCCACGCGGACGGCCGACATCGGCCATCGCCTTGTCGCAGGCATCAATGCACAGCGCGCACGTAATGCAGCCGATCTGCGGCCCTTCGCGGATATCGATACCGGTGGGGCACACGGCCACGCATTGCAGGCAATCGATGCAATCGCCCAGCGGCGTGGCGGCCTTGAGCGCGGACTTGACCGAACCGCGCGGCTCTCCGCGCCAGTCCTTGTAGGTGACGACGAGGCTCTTTTCATCGAGCATCGCGGTCTGGATGCGCGGCCAGGGACACATGTAGATGCACACCTGTTCACGCATGAAACCGCCGAAGATCAGCGTCGTCATAGTCAGCACGAAGGTGGTGGCATAGGCCACCGGCGCGGCGGTGCCGGTCCAGAATTCGCGCTGGAGCGTGGGCGCATCGGCGAAGTAGAAGATCCACGCGCCGCCGGTGAGGAAGCTGATCGTGAGATAGAGCCCCCACTTCAGCGCGCGTTTGCCGATCTTCTGCAAGCCCCACGGCGCTTTCTGCAAACGCAGTTGTGCGTTGCGGTCGCCGTCCACCAGCCGGTCGACATGCTGGAACAGGTCAGTCCAGACCGTCTGCGGGCAGGCATAACCGCACCATGCGCGGCCGACAGCCGAGGTGACGAGGAACAGGCCGATGCCTGCCATGATCAGCAACCCGGCCACAAAGTAGAACTCGTGCGGCCAGATTTCGATATCGAACATGAAGAAGCGGCGGTTGCCCAGATCGATCAATACCGCTTGATCGGGGGCATAAGCGCCGCGGTCCCAACGGATCCACGGCGTGCCCCAATAGATGAGAAGGCACACGGCCATGACCAGCCACTTGAAGCGCCGGAACGCGCCATCAACAGCCTTGGGAAAAACCCCCTTGCGCTTGGCATAGAGGCTGATTTCGTTTGAATGGTCCGCGCTGAGTTTGGGATCGTGCGCAGTCATGACCGTTTGTCCTTGATCGGGTTATCTGGTCGCAGCCGCCGGAGCAGCGGCAGCGACATCAGGCGTGGGTGCGGGGGCTTCTTCACCGCCGCCCAGCGAATGGACATATGCGGCAAGCATCTTGACCGTCACCGGATCGAGCCGATTGCCCCACGATGGCATGACACCATAGCGGGCGTTGGTGATGGTCTGGGTCAACGCGGCGCGGCTGCCGCCGTAGAGCCAGATTGCGTCATCAAGACGCGGTGCGCCAACGGTGCGGTTGCCCTCACCTGCTGGACCATGACAGACCGCGCAGTTGTCGGCATAAAGCTGCGCACCCAGTTGTGACGAAGCACTAGCCTTGTCCTCCCCGGCAAGCACACGCACGTGGCTGACCACATCCTGCACCTGATCGGACGTCAAAATGCCGTCGCGGCCAAAGGCAGGCATTTGGCTCATGCGGGTGGCATCATCACCGGGCTGGCGAATGCCGTTGACGAGCGTCTGGTGGATGGCGGCCACATCACCGCCCCACAGCCAATCGTCGTCATTGAGGTTCGGATAGCCCGCGCTGCCTGCCGCGCCATTGCCGTGGCACTGGATGCAGTTGACCTTGAAGGCAGCCCGACCGCCATCAATTGCAGCGCGGCGCAGGCGGGGATCGGTAGCGATCTGTTCGATCGAGGCAGCGCCGAGTTCGGCCCTGAGCCCTGCCGTGCGGGCCGCCTCAGCCGTTACTTCCTTGGCCAGATCGCCCCGGCTCGACCAGCCGAATGTACCTGCGGTTGCCCGGTCTACAAGTGGCCAGGCGGGATAGACTACACAGTAGCCAATGGCGAACACGATGCAGGCATAGAAGCTCCACAGCCACCAACGCGGCAGCGGATTGTTCAGTTCTTCGATGCCGTCCCATTCATGGCCGACAGTTTCGACGCCGGTTGCGTGATCAATTTTCGGTTTAGTCATCGTCTTCGTCCTTGAAGATCGAGTTTGCGACTTCGCGGTTCAGGGGTTTGGTGCCAGGACGGAATGGCCAGAGGCAAAGCCCCAAGAAGATCACCGTCATCAGCAGCAGGCCCCAGCTGTCAGCCAGATGCCGCAGCATTTCGTATGTGGAATGGTCGCTCACCGGCCCTTCTCCTTGGCCAGGGCTTCCTGCGCGGCAGGGGCGTTCACATCGACCAGCGTGCCCAGCATCTGCAGATAGGCGACCAGCGCATCCATCTCGGTCAGGCGCTTGGGATCGCCATCAAAGTCGCGCACCTGCGCCTTTGGGTAGCGCTTTTGCAGATCGCTGGCGTCGGCTTCAGGATCGGCCTGCACTTTCAAATCGTCGTTGGCTTTGGCGATATCGTCTTGCGAATAGGGAACGCCGATCTGGTAGAGCGTGCGCAAGGTTGCCGTCATGTCACCCATGTTGAGCTCATTTTCGGCCAGATGCGCATAGCCCGGCATGATCGATTCCGGCACCAATGCCTGCGGGTCTTTCAGATGCTGGACCTGCCATTCATCCGAATAGCGCATCCCCACGCGGGCAAGGTCTGGCCCGGTGCGCTTTGATCCCCACTGGAACGGATGATCGTACATCGATTCCGCGGCGAGGCTGTAATGGCCATAGCGTTCAACCTCGTCCCGGAAGGGGCGGATCATCTGACTGTGGCAGTTGTAGCAGCCTTCGCGCACATAGATGTCGCGCCCGGCCTGTTCGAGCGGGGTGTAGGGGCGCATCCCCTCCACCTTCTCGATCGTGTTGTCGATCCAGAACAGCGGGGCGATTTCCACGATCCCGCCGATGATCACCGCCACAAAGGCGGCCACGCCCAGCAGGGTGACGTTGCGTTCAAGCTTCTTATGTTTTTCCACGATGGTGGTCATGGCTGTGTTCCTTGCCTTGGCGTCGGGTTCAGGCGGCTACGGGAGCAGCATGGACGACGGGGCGGTCCTTTTCGGGATCGTAGGCGGCATCGCGCATCGGGGTTTCTTCGCGCAGGTGGCCCAGGATCGTGCGCCACACGTTGATGGTCATAACCACGGCTCCGGCGAGGTAGAGCAGGCCACCGAAGGCACGCAGAAAGTACATCGGCTTCAGCGCAGAGACGGTTTCGACGAAGCTGTTCACCAAGTATCCGTCAGCGCCATATTCGCGCCACATCAGCCCTTGCGTGATGCCCGCCACCCACATCGACGAGGCGTAGAAAACGATGCCCACCGTCGCGAGCCAGAAGTGCCAGTTGACCATGCGCAGGCTGTAAAGACGCGAGCGGTTCCACAGGCGCGGCACAAGGTAGTAGACGCTTGCAAAGGTGATCATGCCGTTCCAGCCGAGTGCGCCGGAATGCACGTGCCCAATCGTCCAGTCGGTATAGTGCGAAAGGCTGTTGACCGACTTGATCGACATCATCGGGCCTTCGAATGTGCTCATGCCGTAGAAGGCCAGCGCCATCACCATCATGCGGATGATCGGATCAGTGCGGACCTTGTCCCATGCGCCGTTGAGCGTCATCAACCCGTTGATCATGCCGCCCCAGCTTGGCATCCACAGCATGATCGAGAACACCATGCCCAGCGTCTGCGCCCAATCAGGCAGTGCAGTGTAATGAAGGTGGTGCGGACCTGCCCAGATATAGAGGAAGATCAGGGCCCAGAAGTGAATGATCGACAGGCGATAGGAGAATACCGGGCGTTCGGCCTGCTTGGGCACGAAGTAGTACATCATCGCCAGGAAGCCGGCGGTCAGGAAGAAGCCCACCGCGTTGTGGCCATACCACCACTGCACCAGTGCGCCCTGTACGCCTGCAAAGATCGGATAGCTGCGGCTGCCTGTAAAGCTGACCGGCCAATTCAGATTATTGACGATGTGCAGCATCGCCACGGTGATGATGAACGACAGGTAAAACCAATTGGCCACATAGATGTGCGGTTCGGTACGGCGCACGATGGTGCCGACGAACACCGCGAGGTAGGCCACCCAAACGATGGTGAGCCACAGGTCAACGTACCATTCCGGCTCCGCGTATTCCTTGCCCTGCGTGATGCCGAGCAGATAGCCGGTGGCTGCCAGTACGATGAAGAGCTGGTATCCCCAGAATACGAAACGGGCGAGGCCGGGGAAGGCCAGCCTCGCCCGGCAAGTGCGCTGCACGACGTAGAACGACGTGGCGATCAGCGCGTTGCCTCCGAAAGCGAAGATGACGGCAGAGGTGTGCAAGGGGCGCAGGCGGCCGAACGCAGTCCATTCCAGACCCAAGTTCAGCACCGGCAGCGCCAATTGGAGCGCGATGAAGAGCCCGGCAAGGAACCCGGCCATGCCCCAGAACACCGTGGCGATTACGCCCCAGCGGATCGGATCATCGTCATACCGGCTCTGATCGGGTGCCAGGATGGCCTTTGACAGGTCCACCCCGCGCAGCGTGACGATCAGCCCGATGATGCAGGCGACCGCGACGATGAGCATGTGAATTGCAAAGCCGTTATCGACAGCCGCTGCATACGCGACAATGGCAACAAGGAGCGACAAGAGCCAAAGGCTCGAGCGCGATAGTGCAGTAACCATGGAGCCTTCCTTCCATGAGTGATGTTGATGCTGCGCTGCACCCGTATCGCGGAAGGAACATTGACCCCGGTCAAATATCCGAAACCATGCACTATACTTTGGTCGTAGGCGGCAATCTGCGATTTTTGAGCGGCATCAATGTTTGGCGATTCGCCGCAGTGCATCAGGCTGTCCAAGCCACGGAACGAGCTTGAGCCAACGAGGGGTTGGCCAGCCGTGGTGCAGGACAAGAGCAATGAAGAAGCTGATCACCGCCGCCCTCCCCGTTATGGCCGCCGCTGCTGCGCTGCTGGCTCCGACACAAGCGATGGCTGGATCGTCGGATGGGAAACTGCAGATCAAGGTGCTGGGCACCGCCGTCCTGCCCGATGGCAAGATCGTGGAAGTAAAGAGCGATCCGCTGGGGCTTACCGTCGGCGCTAACACCAAGGCGAACGACAACTACGTGCCGACTCTGGCCGTGGAATACTTTTTTACGCCGAACATTTCGGCCGAAACGATCTGCTGCTTCACCACGCACGGTGTCAGCGGCACGGGCACACTGGCACCGGCCACTGATATCGTGGATCATGTGATGATCCTGCCGGCAACGCTGACTCTGAAGTATCACGTGCCGCTCAAGGGCGGGATCAAGCCTTATGTTGGCGCGGGCCCGGCCATGTTCCTGATCTTCGGCGAAAAGCCTGGCAGCAGCGTAACGCCGTTGGGCGTGACGAAAGTTCGGATGTCGAACGAGGTGGGCTTTGCCCTGCAAGCCGGGATCGACATCCCAGTCAATGACAAGGGCCTTGGCCTGAGCCTTGATGCCAAGCGGTACTTCATGGACACGACGGCGCATTTCTTTGCCGGAAATGCTGAAGTGCTTACCACCAAGCACTCGCTTGATCCGTGGGTGCTGAGCGCCGGGATCAGCTATCGCTTCTGAGCAAGGCTTTCGAATTCCCTGGCAATCCGGCAGCCCCCCACGCGCGCCGGTGCCGGGGACAGCGGGCAGGACATGACGAGGTTCTGGGATCACCTCGGCATGTTCCTGCCCGCAATCCTGTTTACGCCTACCAAATTATACCTTTGCGATCGGCGACAATCGGTTCAGGTGCCGGAAGGCCAACCGATTCCAGAAGATCGATCTCAATCGTGCGGCACATGGCACATAGCGGCAGATCGTGAGGCGAGTTCGCAAAGGGATCGACCAGATCGTTGCCAATCGCCAGCACGGCAAGGAACATGAGGCCCGCAATCGTAGATCCGAACGGTGTTGCAAAGCCCAGCGTTTCCACAAGGCCAAAGGGCAGTAGAACGCAGAACATTTGCACGAACAGGGTCGGGAAGAACCGGAAATGGTTCGGCAGTGGCGTGTTTTTCAGCCGCTCCATGCCACCTTGCGCATTAGCAATGTCGATCAGCACACCTTCCATCGTTGTCTGCTGAATCGTATCGAGCCAGCCTTCGCGCCGGGCTTCATCGATCCTCCGACCGGTGCCATCCAGAAGGCCGTTGGCGGCATTGGTACGCGCTAACGCCAATAGGGCATCGGCCTTGGCCACATAGTCCAAGGTTACATCGTCAAACGGTTGCCTGCGCAGTTGGCAGCGCAATGCGTTGACATATGCAATCTGGCGAAAGACGATAGCGCGCTTAAACGGTGCAGCATCGGGATCCGGCAAGAAGTTGCGCGTAGCGCGGCCCAAATTGCGGCTGGCATTGATCATCAGCCCCCATAACCCGCGCCCTTCCCACCATCGTTCATACGCTGAATTGCTACGGAAGCCGAGAAACAGCGCAACGGCGGTGCCGAACAGGGTAAGAGGCAGTTCCGGCGCACGGAAAGGCAGGATGAAATAGACTACGGTTACGATGACGTCCCAGATGAACAGCGCAGTCAACGGTCGCCAGACTTCGCGGATGATGGTCGTCAGCGATGGGATCGGCCGTACGATCATGCGCCGCTTCCTGCATTGTTGGCAGACTGCTGGTCCGAACCAGTTTCAATTTCTTCGATGCCGTAAACCGCAGAGTTTGGCGCAGCAACATTGGACATCGCAGCCGATGCAGAAGAGACCGGCCGAAGAACGAACCAATCAGGATGCCCTATGGCAAAGAGATAGGCCAGCACGATCAGGCCGAAGGCAAACAAGACCAGACTGGCACGCAGCATCATGGTCTTTTCGCGTTCGTGATCCTGATTATCAGGTTGCAGCACCAAAGACCTCCCTGTTCGCAATTGCGAATTCAGGAACGGCAATGCTTTGAATGACTTTGGTATCCGTCAGAAAATATTGCTATTCTGCATATCGAAAATTTTTAAGTATTTTCAGATACATATCATTGACACCCTGACCTAAGGTTCAGGGTGTGGCTTTTCAGCCCGCCAAAGAAATCAGGGCAGATCGATCCAGTATCTCCACTTCACGGCGCGATGGCAAATCAATCACACGTTCGTTCTTCAGCCGAGTGAATTGTCGGCTGACGGTCTCAATCGTCAGGCCAAGCACGTCTGCAACCTGCTGACGCGAGAACGGCAGGGCAAAGCGCCTGGCCGGTCCCGACACTGGAGAACAACCCGTCTCTGCCAAGCGATCAGACATTTCGAGCAAGAAGGTTGCGATCTTCTCGGTCGCGTTCTTGCGGCCCAACAGCATCATCCAAGATCGGGTGCGATCCAGTTCAGCCAGCGTACGTTCGAGCAATTTATGCTCAAGTTCAGGATGTTCGCGCGCATAACGATCAAAATCGTTGCGCGAGAACACGCAAACGCGCGCATCAGTAAGTGCGACAACACTGGCGCTGCTGGTCTGGCCGAACGGGCGACCAATAAAATCTGACGGATAGGCGACGCCAACAATTTGCTCACGTCCGTCCTCAGTGCTGGTCGTCAGCTTGAGAACGCCTTCTATCACGTTGGCGACCAACAGCGAATCATCGTCCTCCCAGATCAGCGATTCACCCGCCGTAACATTGCGCCGACGACCGATCGCATTGAGCGTTTCGAGTTCCAGATTGTTCAGCCCGGCACAGATCGCGCGGTTGCGGACGACGCAAGTATCGCAAGAAGACATGCCCTTACCGCTACCACCCATCGCAATCGCGGGCAATTCCCCATGATGGTATCGAAATGCGCAAAAATGGCGAAAAAACGGGGCGGCCAGAGCGGCCGCCCAAGTTGGGGAGAAATCGACCAGGCAAGTTGGCGGTGGTAGGAGCCGCCGGTCTGCCCTGTCGAACACATGCTTAGAAGACGGCGTGCACCCGGGCGTTGACGAATGTCAAAACGCGCAAAAAAAGATAACGATAGTTATTATTTTTGATCAGACCTCGGGCAGATCGGTTACATCGTGGTATTGACCGCGGAAGAACAACAGCGGGGTCCCATGTTCGCTGCGACCCATCGCCTCCACGGCCCCCACAACCAGCAGGTGGTCCCCGATATCCTCGATCCGTTCGACCGTGCAGTCGATCCATGCCAGTGCATCTTCAAGCAGAGGCTGGCCTGATGGTGTGTGGCCATGCGCGAGCTCAGCGAACTTGTCTTCGGCCCTCGCAGCGAAACGTTTGCAGAGTGCCAATTGCCGCGAACCCAGCACATTGACGCAAAACCGCCCACCCGCCTGAATCTTCGGCCACGTGCTTGACCGCTTGTCAGGAAAAAAACCGACCAGAGGCGGGTCTAGCGAAATCGACGTAAACGAGCCGACTACCAGACCGTGGCGCGTGCCATCAGGATCCACAGAAGTGATCACGCAGACACCGGTTGGCCAAGTGCCCAGAACGTTGCGAAAATGGCGGGGGTCGATCATGCGCGGCTGATTGTAGGCAAAGTCAACGCGCGTCAACCGTCCCCATCGTTTAAGGGCGCTATTCGAAGTACGCGATACAGCGCACTTCGATGCTTTCGCGGATCTTCGCATCGGGCAGACTGGTATCATGGAACGCCGTATGCGGGCAGCGCCAGGTCACCGAATGGTCGCTGTCCTGAAACTTGAACAGCAGCACGTCATCGGCCTGCATGTTCGAAAAATACCACCAGCGATGACGATCACGATGCCGAAAAATGGTCGCGGCAATCATCTGGTCTTCATTCTCGACCGGTGCGGTCAGTGCATCGCCCACGGGAAACTCGTCTACCACGAACAGCGTGTTCGATGCGGTTTCCTCGTCCTGCACCGTGCGGCCATCACACACCGCCAGCGGCCAATCCTGCGGGCCAGGCGAAAACGTGCGCCAGAGCGAGAAGCAGATGTAGCGGCTGTAGCCTGAACCATCAGGAAAGCGATCCTGATAGACTCGTGCAGCAGCACGCCGCCCGGTGATCTCGTTATAATCGACGTGGGCTTCACCTGCCGGAGGCTGGATACCGCCGGAGTGCTGATAGCCTTCCACCTTCTGCTTTGCGCGGGCGGAGAGGTCTGCAGAAGTGCGGATCATCCAGCCTTGTGCCGCCGTGCGCGTCGCTCCGCACAAGCTGGTCACCAACGCTTCGACCTCTTGCAGATAGGCAGCATCAACCGCGGGTTTGTCATGAAAGTTGCTGATAGCAGAGCCATGCTTGCCCAGCATGAAGCCGTGCACGTCCAGCGAAAAATGATCGCGTATCGGCATGCCATCGCGCACTTCGCTGGCGTAATCGAAGTAGTCGCCGGTGTTCATCTCGGCCCCTTGCGACACGTATCTTCGAGTGACGTATTCGCCAGGCCCGAGATAGCGGATCAGCGCAGGCGCGCGGCGAACGGTCTCCTCGATGGCTTGAGGGTCTGCAAGTTCGGTCATTGGCCTCTCCACGCCTTGTTTTCCGGCTTTTCACACCATCACATATGTTAGTGTCCCTAATCAAGTCTGCGTTTGGCAAAAGAAATATGCGCCAAAACGGAAAAACATGTGTAAGGGCCGCGCCACAGGTATCGCCGTGCACTGTGTGGGAACGGGCGTTGGCGATCAAATCGGGGCGATTCAAACCGGATCACGCCTCGGTGTCCCGCCGATAGGCCTAACACTTTGCGAAATGCCGCCCATGCGGCAGGAATGGCGATTTTGACGATGACGTTTGCACACCTCCCCAGCCCGCTCGCGCAGGCTCTCGAAGCGCATGGCTACACCGCGCTCACCCCAGTTCAGGCCGCTGTTTCGGAACCTGAAGCAAAGGGCCGCGATCTGGTTGTTTCCGCGCAAACCGGATCAGGCAAGACCGTGGCGTTTGGCCTGGCCATGGCAAACGAACTGATCAACGACGAAAGCGCGATGCCTTTTGCCACCGCGCCGCTGGCGCTGGTGATCGCTCCGACGCGCGAACTCGCCCTGCAGGTGAGCCGCGAACTGGAATGGCTCTATGCCTCCACCAAGGCGCGCATTGCCACTTGCGTTGGCGGGATGGACCCTTCGCGCGAACGCCGCGTGTTGCAGAGCGGCGCGCACATCGTGGTTGGCACGCCCGGCCGCCTGCGCGATCATCATGAGCGCGGGGCGCTCGATCTGTCGGCACTGGCTTGCGTGGTGCTGGATGAAGCGGATGAAATGCTCGACATGGGCTTCCGCGAAGATTTGGAAGAACTGCTCGACGCAACGCCAGCCAACCGCCGCACGCTGCTGTTTTCGGCAACGATGCCCAAGCCGATCGAAGCACTGGCACGGCGTTATCAGCAAGATGCCCTGCGCATTTCTACGGTTGGCGAAAATCGCGGCCATGGCGATATCGCCTATCGCGCCATTGCAGTGGCCCCGGCCGAAATCGAAGCGGCGGTGGTGAACCTGCTGCGCTTCCACGAAGCCGAAACCGCGATGCTGTTCTGCGCCACGCGCGACAACGTGCGCCGCCTCCACGCCACGCTGATCGAGCGCGGGTTTACCGCCGTTGCGCTTTCGGGTGAGCACAGCCAGTCCGAACGCAACAATGCGCTGCAGGCCCTGAGAGACCGTCGCGCCCGCGTTTGTGTCGCAACCGACGTTGCCGCACGCGGCATCGACCTTCCCTCGCTCAGCCTCGTCGTCCACGTAGAAATTCCGCGCGATGCCGAAACGCTGCAGCACCGGTCGGGCCGTACCGGACGCGCGGGCAAGAAGGGCACCGCAGTACTGATCGTCCCCTTCCCGCGCCGTCGCCGGGTGGAAATGATGCTGCGCGGCGCGCGCATCAATGCCGAATGGGCCGATGTGCCGACGCCCGAAGCTATCCGTGCGCAAGACCGTGAACGCCTGCTCGAAACCATCCTTGCGCCGGTCGAAGCCGACGAGGCCGATCTCGAAATCGCGCGTGTTTTGCTCGAACAGCGCAGCCCGGAAGATCTCGCCGCCGCACTTGTGCGCGCGCATCGCGCCAACCTGCCCCAGCCGGAAGAGCTGCTTTCGGGCAGCGACGAAGGTCGCAAGCAGGCTGCGCACCGTCCCGGCTTTGACGATGTAGTGTGGTTCCGCATGGACGTGGGCCGCCGACAGAACGCTGATCCGCGCTGGATCCTGCCCACGCTGTGCCGCCGTGGCCATGTTTCGCGCCAGGAAATCGGCGCAATCCGCATCGCGCCCAACGAAACGTGGTTCCAGGTGCCCCGTACCATTGCTGACCGCTTTGCCGATGCCGTTCGCCGCACCGCCGATCCCAAGGGCGAGGACGAGAACGGCATCCACATCGAAGCCGCTCCCGAAGGCCCGCGCGAAGTTGCCCGCGACAACCGTCGCAGTGCCAATGAGGGTCCGCGCAAGTTCCAGCGCAATGACGGACCGCGCAGCGAAGAGCAGCGCGGCCCGCGCAAGCCGCACCCGGCTGGTGCCCGCCCGCAGGGGAAACCCCATCGCAAGGGCCCACAAGGCGGTCGTTGAATTAAAAAGGCCCGCTGGATCACTTCCAGCGGGCCTTTTTTCATAGTGGCAAGCAGCAGCTCACTCTTCACCCATTCGCAGCGCCGCGATGAATGCTTCCTGCGGGATCGAGACATTGCCGTACTCGCGCATCCTGGCCTTGCCCTTTTTCTGCTTTTCCAGAAGCTTCTTCTTGCGGCTGATGTCGCCGCCATAACACTTGGCGGTCACATCCTTGCGCATTGCCGCAATCGTCTCGCGCGCAACCACCTTGCCGCCGATGGCTGCCTGAATCGGGATCTTGAACAAGTGGCGCGGGATAAGGTCCTTGAGGCGCTCGCACATGTGCCGCCCGCGCGCCTCTGCTGCGCTGCGGTGAACGATCATCGAGAGCGCATCAACAGGCTCGTTGTTGACGAGGATACTCATCTTCACGAGGTCGCCCTCACGCAGGCCAATCTGCTCGTAATCGAAGCTGGCATAGCCGCGGCTGATGGACTTAAGCCGGTCGTAGAAATCAAACACCACTTCGTTGAGCGGCAATTCGTATGTCACCTGCGCGCGTCCGCCGACGTAAGTCAGCCCGGTCTGGACACCGCGCCGGTCCTGACACAGCTTTAGCACGGACCCCAAGTACTCGTCCGGCGTGTAGATCGTGCCCTTGATCCACGGCTCGTCAATCTGCTCAATGCGGCTGGGATCGGGATAGTCGGCTGGATTGTGCAGCAGGATTTCGCGCGCATTGTCGGTTCGGCTGGCGCGCAACTGGATGCGGTAAACCACTGAAGGCGCTGTGGTAATAAGGTCGAGGTCGTACTCTCGGCTGAGGCGCTCCTGAATAATCTCAAGGTGCAGCAATCCGAGGAAACCACAACGGAAACCAAAGCCCAAAGCCGCGCTCGATTCCATTTCGAAGCTGAACGAGGCGTCATTAAGGCGCAGCTTGGCGATGCTTTCGCGCAGCTTTTCGAACTCGGCAGCATCCACCGGAAAGATACCGCAGAACACCACCGGCTGCACTTCCTTGAAGCCCGGCAGCGGATCGATTGCGCCCTGCTTTACCGTGGTGATCGTGTCACCAACGCGCGCCTGCGCCACTTCTTTGATCTGCGCGGTGATAAAGCCAATTTCACCAGGGCCCAGTTCGTCCAGCGTCTCGATCTTCGGACGCATGCAACCCACCCGGTCGATCAGATGCTCGGTCCCGCCCGCCATGAACTTGACCTGCAGGCCCTTTTTGATCACGCCATCGATCACGCGCACAAGAATGACGACACCGAGGTAGGGATCATACCAGGAATCGACCAGCATCGCCTTCAGTGGCGCTGTGCGATCACCCTTGGGCGGCGGGATGCGCTCAACCACGGCGTCGAGCACTTCTTCGATGCCAATGCCTGATTTCGCACTCGTCATCACGGCGTTGCTTGCATCAAGACCGATCACGTCCTCGATCTCGGCCCTCACCTTTTCCGGTTCGGCAGCGGGCAAATCGATCTTGTTGATGACAGGCACGATCTCGTGATCATGCTCAATCGACTGGTAGACGTTGGCGAGCGTTTGCGCTTCCACGCCTTGCGCCGCGTCCACCACCAGCAGCGCACCTTCACACGCAGCAAGACTGCGGCTCACTTCATAAGCGAAGTCAACGTGGCCCGGCGTGTCCATCAGGTTGAGCTGGTAGGTGCGTCCATCCTTTCCGGTGTAATCAAGCCGCACGGTTTGCGCCTTGATCGTGATGCCGCGTTCCTTTTCGATGTCCATGTTGTCGAGCACCTGCTCGGACATCTCGCGCGCCGAAAGGCCGCCGGTGTGCTGGATCAGGCGGTCGGCCAGCGTGGATTTGCCATGGTCAATATGGGCAATGATCGAAAAGTTGCGGATCAGCGAAAGGTCGGTCATGTCAGTCTTTATCAAGAAGCGGTGCGATGCGCACCGCAGCGCCGTTAGCAGGTGACAACGCGCGAGTCACGCCAGCCGCTGGTGCATGATAATCTGCCATGTCCACGCTCAAGTTTTTCAATCAAACGGCATTTTTCTGACAAGCTTCACATCATTGTAACTTTAAGTTTCTGATTGCGTTACAAAGCCATGGTCCATTGTGAACAGTGGCATGCCAACACAAATGTCAATTGGCTGTCATATATCCGTCACTTTGGCGCACTAGCGGCTGCGCCAGTGCAAACGGACGCAGCTTAAGGAACATCAATCACATGAACGCCGCATCGGCCCGCAAGGCTTTCCGGGCAGCTTTGGCAGCTACCGTATTCCTTAGCGCTGCAAGTGCCGCACAGGCGCAATCTGCACCGCAGGATGCCGACGCAAAGATTGCCGATCTGCAGCGTCAGGTCGATGAGTTGAAAGCCATCGTACGCGCCATGCAGGAAGCTCAGCAAGGGACCACGCTATCAGCAGTTTCCCCTCAGGTCGGACAAGTGCCTGCTCCCTCAGCGCCGACCACAGCTGCACCGGCTGCGGCAGCACAAACCGTTCAGCTTGCTGCCGCACCCGCAGCGGCTGCTGTGGCGCCTGAACACAAAAAGAAGGCCTGGCACGAAAAGCTGATGATCCGAGGCTATACGCAGTTGCGCATGAACGAGATCGTCAGCGGGCCAAAGTCTGCGCCCGCAGGGGTTTCGCGCCTACGCTCTGTGCAGGACAGTGGCATCAACGAAAACGGCAACTTCTCGATCCGCCGGGCCCGCCTCGTGGTTCAGGGCGACATTTCCGACCGTGTTTCACTCTATATGCAAGGCGATATGGCCGCTGCTGTCAGCAACCAGTCCGGCAGCGAACCGCGCCAGCACTTCTTCCAGATGCGCGATGCTTATGCCGATGTATTTCTCGACAAAGCCAAGACGCTCAAAGTGCGTTTCGGCCAGTCAAAGGTGCCATACGGATGGGAGAACCTGCAAAGCTCGTCGAATCGTATTCCGCTGGATCGTACCGATGCGATCAATGCGCCGGTGCCCGGTGAACGCGATCTTGGTGTCGTGCTCTATTACACCCCACCCAAAATTCAGAAGATCTGGGATGATCTGACCAAGGACGGCCAGAAGCTCTTCGGTAATTACGGCGCTTTTGCGCTGGCAGCCTACAACGGACAGGGTATCAATCGTATCGAACGCAATGGCGGCTTGATGACCGTGGCGATGGCAACGATGCCGTTCCGTCTGGACGGGATCGGCCTTGATGGGCAGGTGGCGGAATTCGGCGTCACTGCAATGCGCAATCAGTTCCGCCCTGAACTGCGATCAGGCGGCGTATCTTCCGTCTCGTTTGACGACAATCATGTGAACTTCCACGGCATGATCTACCCCGCACCCTTCGGAATTCAGGCTGAATGGACATTCGGTACGGCACCGCAGTGGGACCGGGCGCTGGGAGCCATCCGCTCGCAGCGTGCAACAGGTGGCTATGTCATGGCCATGTATCGCGTGCCGGAATCCCCAGTGGGCCAGATCATTCCCTTCGCCCGCTGGCAGAAGTATCGTGGCGGCTGGAAGTCGGCGACCAACGCGCCTCGCTTGGAAACAGACGAATACGAAGCCGGCGTCGAATGGCTCCCCATGAAGGAGCTGGAGGTCACGTTCAGCTATTCGAACGTGAAGCGCAACGAAGCGGACGAGCGGCGGACCGGCCGCGCCGAAGGCGACGTGGTCCGCGCGCAAGTGCAATGGAACTATTGAAGGCTCCGTTCGCGTCAGCGGGCTGAAAACGCGGATGACAACCGAAAGACGGTCTGCGCAGTTGCCCCGTTCACATACCGCACGCGGTACAGCGTGGCTCCCGTATAAAGTCCGGTAGTCCTCACCGCCAGCTGTTGTGCGCCTCCTGATTGAACAACGCCTGACGTAATTGGGTGATAGGTCGTCCCACTGTCGAGCGATTGATCGATGAAGACCGTGCCAGCAGCGTCGGCAAAAGCTGTTGCCGTAAAATAGCTGTATTGGGCGCTGGAATTGGCCCTACCTGAACCTGTGAAAGTTGCCGTCGCAGCAAGGGCGCTGGTGCTGTCGGTAAAGCCGTTGTTCGTATTCACCGTGCCTGTCACATTGACACTGCCGATCGAGGAACTGCCACCTGCCAGCGAAGTGCCCACGACATTCAAGGGTCGACGCTTGAGCACAAGCACCACCGAAACTGTTCCACTGCCATAGACCGAAACACGAGCGCGGACCTGGCCTGCGCTGGATGCAAAGGCAAAAATGCCGACATTCGTAGAGTTCGTGGTGGGCGTGGTGTTCGATCCATTCACCGGGATGACCGGCAAGACCAGCCAGGTGACGCCATCATTCGACTGCTCGTAAACAACGGTGCAACCCACGCCTTGCGTAACGACCTGAAACGATCCTCCGCCAAAGCCTGCCAGCGAACTTGTCACGACAACGGCAGCCGATGTGGCCGTCCCATTCACGATCAGGCCATCGGCAACATCATCGACAAAAACGTTTCCGATGTGCGCGGACCCTTCCGGCAAGGCTGACGGTGCAACCGGAAGCGGTGCAGTGGCAGAAACCGGCTGTGGTGATCCGTCTGGTTGTGAGAAGGCAAGCGCAGAGCCTGAAACAGGCAAAGGCTTGTCTAATGTTACAACTTCTGCGGACCCATCGGGCTTGGCATACGCCAGCGCGCTGACCGAGGCAAAGCGGGCGGGAAAGGTTACTTCTGGATTGGGCATCGATGTCTCCGTTTGGATTGTGGAACAATCGACCGAGACAGATAACCATATCG
>JBEQBV010000022.1:0-27001 GCA_041639635.1 Novosphingobium sp. | reverse complement strand
CGCCCTTGCCCGAAGGTGCCCGCTACGTTGCGCTTGGCAGTTCGTTTGCGGCAGGCCCTGGCGTTGGTCCGAATACGCCTGCCAGTCCGGCGCGCTGCGGACGCGGAACACTGAATTACCCCAATCTACTTGCAAAGCATCTGAAGCTGTCGCTCGTGGATGCAACCTGCAGCGGTGCGACCACCCAGCATGTGCTTGGGCCATGGAACGAAGTGCCCGCGCAGATTGAGAGCGTGACGGCAGATACCCGGCTTGTGACGATCACGATCGGCGGAAACGACGTGAACTTCGTTGGCAACATTTTCGCAGCGGGTTGCGAGGTGATGACCACGCCGGATGCGCGGTGCCAGAAATGGCGCGAGATCAGCGATGCGGAATGGCAGGCCGATGAAGACAGGATGCGCCAGATCGTGCGTGACGTGCGCAAGCGCGCACCGTTGGCCCGCATCGTGTTTGTAGATTACATCACCGTGCTTCCGGCCAAGCACACTTGTGCAGCATTGGCCATAAAGCCAGAGCGCCTGAATCAGAGCCGGGTTGCAGCGAAGCGACTGGCGCGGTTGACAGCAAAGGTTGCCCGCGATGAAGGTGCAGAAGTGTTCCGATTTTCCGCGATGTCAAAATCGCATGGTCCATGTTCAAGCGAACCCTGGAGCAATGGGCTGACCGCTCCACCCGGAGATGGCATCCCGGTTCATCCTAATCGAGCGGGTCATGTTGCTGCAGCAAAGGGGCTCGCCAAGTTTCTTGCGAACAAGTCGAACCGTTAACTCCGACTGTCTCCGTTATGCAACGGCTCACCGCAACCTCTTCGCACCTGCGGTAGACCCTTGCGGTCGAAACGTGCTGTTCGTAAGGAGCCCGGCGGGAATTCATGCGAAGGGAACGGGCATCTTGCCCGTTGACACCCCGGGTGCAACAGCGGACGGAGTGCAAGCATGAGCGAAACGGGCGGCGTTCTGGCAACTGCCGCAGCAAGCCCGGAGCCCGCACGCTGGCTTGACGACACAGCCGACATCCGGTTTGGCGGGGTTCCTCGCTGGTTGATCGAAGCTGCGGGCTTTCTGGCGCTTTTTGCGATTACTCGCAGCTTTCTGTTCGGTAACCCGATCATCCATATCGATGAGCAGTTTTACCTGTTCGTGGCCCAGCGGATGCAGGAAGGGGCCATTCCTTATATCGATATCTGGGATCGCAAGCCGATCGGCCTATTTCTGCTGTACAAGGCCATGGTTGCCTTGCCGATCAATCCGGTACTGGCGTACCAGTTGGGCGCGGGGTTGGCATTTACCTGCACGGCGATGGTTATCACCCGCATTGCGCGTGAGATCGCTTCACCTGCCGCTGCATGGCAGGCCGGGGCCGTCTACATTCTGTTCATGCCCGCTTTCAACGCTGGCATGGGGCAAGCGCCAGTCTTCTACAATCTGCTGGTAGCGATGGCTGCGTGGGGCGTCGTCGAAGGCGTGAAGCGCAGCGAGGACAAGGCACTGATTTGGCGCGGCTGCATTATCATGCTGCTGCTGGGGCTGGCGATCCAGATCAAGTATACGGTGGTGTTTGAAGGTGCCGCCTTTGGCCTGATCCTGCTGTCGCGCGGCTTTGCCGACGTATGGAGCTTTCGGCGCCTTTTCGCCGTAAGCCTGCTTTGGATGGGGGCAGCATTGGTGCCCACGGCAGCAGCCCTTGCATGGTTTGCTCACATTGGTGAGGCCGAGGCGTTTATCTACGCCAACTTCATCTCGATTTTTGACAAGGGATCGGACGGATGGAAGTCCTACGGACGTCTGGCCAAGGAGATCGCGGTCCTCACGCCGTTCTGGCTGGCAATTTTTCATGCGCCCAGAATGTTCAGCACCACAAGCCGGGAGACCAGCACTGCCCATCGCGTGGTTACGCTATGGGCAATTGCAGCGGGCGTCGGCTTCCTGAGTTTCGGCACGTGGTACGATCATTATGTCGCTCCGTTGCTTATGCCTTTGGCGATCCTTGCGGCGCCTGCGTTGGCACGGGTGAAACCGCAGGAGCGCTGGTATGGCCGGTTTCTCCTTGGCCTCGCAGCGATCGCTGGCGTTGTCGTGATGGTCTACCAATGGAATCAGCACGGCTCCAAGCGCCAGTTTGACGCGATGAACGCGATGATCCGGCACGAAATGCACGGTGGCTGCCTGTTCATCTACGAAGGCGAGATGGCATTCTACCGCACGACGCGGACCTGCCTGCCAACGCGCTGGACATTCCCGAACCACCTCAACACTTATGTTGAGGCTCCCGCCATCGGTGTTGATCCCTCAGCCGAAATGCGGCGCATTCTTGCAAGCAAGCCCGACGTGATTGTGACGCGGGCCGATAAGCACAAGCCTTACCTGCCAAACATGAAAACCCGCGCCATCATTATCGCAGAGCTTGGCCACAGGTATATCCGCTATGCCCGCATGCAATTGGGCAACAAGGAATACTGGCTATACCGGCCGCGGCGTTAACCGCGGCCGGACAGGGTCTCATTCGGAAGGCTTGGTAACGTTTTTGACTACAGCCTTTTTCGCCGGAGCCTTTTTGGCCGGTGCTTTCTTTTCCGTATCGTTCGGGTCGGCCACCTTCTTGGCCGGAGCCTTCTTGGCAGGAGCCTTCTTCACCGCGGCCTTCTTGGCTGGCTTCTTGCCCTTGGCCGGTCCCTTGGCAGCACGCTCATCGATCAGCGCAATGGCCTCTTCCGGCGTCAGCGTTTCGGGCTGCTTGTCCTTTGGTAAGGTGGCGTTGGTCGTTCCATCGGTAACGTAGGGACCATACCGCCCCGCCATCAGTTTGATTTCACCGCCCGATACCGGATGCGCGCCCAAAACCTTGAGCGGCTCTGCAGCGGTGCGGCTACCGCGGGCGCCAGCGCCCGCAGCGGCGGCGGCCAGAAGCATCACAGCCGCGTTCATGCCGGTTTCAAATACCTCAGCGGTGGATTTGAGCCGCGCGTACTTGCTGTTGTGCGCCAGATAGGGGCCATAACGGCCGATGCTGGCCGTGATCGGCTTGCCGCTTTCAGGATGCGTTCCCACCTCGCGCGGGAGCGACAGCAGCTTCAATGCCCATTCCAGATCAAGTTCGCCGATGTCCTTGGGGATTGATGCCCGCTTGGCTTCGCTGCCCTCACCCACCTGAATGTATGGACCAAAGCGGCCGGCCTTGCGCACCACGTCGAGCCCGCTGACCGGGTCCTTGCCCAGCACACCATCTTCGCCGCCATCGGCTTCAGCCCCACCAGGCTGCGCGAACTTGCGGGTGTATTTGCATTCGGGATAGTTCGAGCAGGCCACGAAGGCTCCGTACCGCCCGCCACGTAGCGAAAGCCGCCCGGCTTCGCACTTCGGGCACAGGCGCGGATCGCTGCCATCGTCGCGCGGGGGGAACAGGTAATCGGACAGGAATTCGTCCAGCTCGGCAGTTACCTCACTGGGCTTCTTCTCCATTACCTCATCAGACTTGGGCTTGAAATCGCGCCAGAACGCGGCGAGCACCACCTTCCATTCTGCGCGCCCGCCCGACACGTCATCAAGCTCATCCTCCATCCCGGCGGTGAATTCATAAGCAACATAGCGCGCGAAGAAGCGTTCGAGAAACGACGTGAGAAGACGCCCGGATTCTTCTGCAAAGAAACGGTTTTTCTCGGTACGGACGTAATTCCGATCCTTCAGCACCTGCAGCGTCGCCGCATAAGTCGAAGGGCGACCAATGCCCAATTCCTCAAGCCGTTTGACAAGGCTGGCTTCGGAATAGCGCGGAGGCGGTTGCGTGAAGTGCTGCGTGGCATCAACGCCGCGCTTGGCCGGCGTATCGCCCGCCTTTAGGGCTGGCAGAAGGTTGGCGTCTTCCTCGTCGCTATCCGCCTTCTGATCGCGGCCTTCTTCATAGACGGCAAGGAAGCCGGGGAACTTCACCACCTGACCGGTGGCACGCAGTTCATGCTTGCCAGTGCCATCGCGCAAGGTGACGCTGGTGCGCTCGATGCTGGCCGAGGCCATCTGGCTGGCCATCGCGCGCTTGAAGATCAGATCATAAAGCCGCGCCTCGTCGCCCGAACCATAGCGATCCTTGCTGAAATCGGTTGGCCGGATGGCTTCATGTGCTTCCTGAGCATTCTTGGCTTTCGTCTCGTAATGACGAGGTTTTTCGGGGAGGTAGTGCCCATCGTAACGGTCTGAGATTGCCTTGCGTGCAGCAGAGATCGCACTCGGATCCATCTGCACGCCATCGGTGCGCATATAGGTTATCGCACCCGCCTCATAGAGGGTCTGCGCCACACGCATCGTATGGCTGGCAGAAAAGCCCAGCTTGCGCGCCGCTTCCTGTTGCAGGGTCGATGTCGTGAACGGGGGATAGGGGTTGCGCTTGGTTGGCTTGGTTTCAACGTCCTCAACCCGGAACGTACCAGCTTCGACTACGGCCTTGGCTTTCAGCGCAGCACCTTGGTCACCCAGCGTCAGCTTTTCGAGCTTCTGCCCATCAAACTTGACCAGACGCGCTGGAAATTCCGTGCCGCCCTGCTCTAGCCGGGCAACGACTGACCAATACTCCTGCGCGCGAAACAGTTCGATCTCGCGCTCACGCTGCACGATCAGACGCAATGCGACAGACTGGACGCGACCGGCCGATTTTGCGCCCGGCAGCTTGCGCCAGAGCACGGGCGAGAGCGTGAAGCCAAACAGATAATCCAGCGCGCGGCGGGCCAGATAGGCATCGATCAGATCCTGATCTAGCTCACGCGGGCGCTTCATCGCATCGGTGACGGTCTGTTTGGTGATCGCGTTAAAAGTAACGCGCTCAACCTCTTTAGGAAGCGCCTTACGTTTCTTTAGCAACTCTCTGACGTGCCAAGAAATTGCTTCACCCTCACGGTCAGGGTCAGTCGCCAGGATCAGGCGGTCAGCATCCTTGGCCGCATCCGTGATGGCCTTCACACGTGAGGTCTTGTCGCCATAAAGCTCCCAGTCCATCGCGAAATCATCGTCCGGGCGGACTGATCCGTCCTTGGGCGGCAGATCGCGGATGTGGCCGTAGGAGGCGAGAACCTTGTAGCCGGGGCCAAGGTACTTTTCGATGGTCTTGGCCTTGGCCGGAGATTCAACAATGACAAGCTGCATAATCTGAAAAAACGGTCCTTACGTGCCTTACGTGCACATGTGTGTATGCGTGTACGCGAGGGTGGGGAGTTTGCAGGCCCTTCGTCAAGCGTTCGATGGGGGAGGATGAAATCCGCAACTACGCCACGAGGCTGACCCGACCACCGGCATGACGGAGCAACCTGCCAGCCAGTTCCAGTTCCAGCAGGGCCATCTGCACGGCACCGGCGCTCGCCCCGCTTTGCCGGATCAGTTCATCAGCGCCGATGGGGGCCAGCGTGAGCAAGCCGGAAATGTTGGCCGGCTCATCCGCTACGTCTGCCACGCTGGCTGCGTAGGCTTGGCCTCCTTCACGGACGGTTGATCTTGGACGGCCTTCGAAGCCGCTGAGCAGTTCGATCACGTCATCAGGCGATTGCACGAGGATTGCGCCATCGCGAATCAACTGGTTGCAGCCGTGCGACCTGCTATCGAGCGGGGAGCCGGGGATGGCCATCACTTCGCGCCCGGCCTCTGCCGCCAGCCTTGCCGTGATCAGCGAACCGGAGCGCGGCGCGGCTTCGACCACCAGCGTGCCCGTGGCAAGGCCTGCGATGATGCGATTGCGATGCGGGAAGTGACGGGCAAGGGGTTCTGTCCCCGGTGGCATTTCAGCGATCAGCAAGCCCTCTGATGCCACCTGTTCCTGCAGTTCGGCGTTTTCTGGTGGGTAGGCAATGTCGATACCACTGGCGATCACGCCCACAGTGCCGCCACCATCGACCATGCCGGCCAGGGCACCGCGATGCGCCGCAGCATCGATCCCGCGCGCCAATCCCGAGATTACCGCATAACCGCGTCCGCTGAGCGCCGTGGCGAAATCACGCGAGAGCTTGACGGCTGCTGCCGATGCGTTGCGCGCGCCGACCACTGCCACCGAAGGCCGCACTAGCAGGCCAAGATCGCCGCGCACCGTCAGGATCGGGGGCGGGCTTTCCAGCGCTGAGAGCAGCGCGGGGTAATCGGGGCTATCGTGAAAGAGGTAGCGTGCGCCCGCATTCCTGACAGCCGCCACTTCGGCTTCGACCCTCTCTGCCGCTGCCGGGCGGTAAGGCGCCCCTCCCCTCGCCGCCAGATCGGGCAAAGCTTCAAGCGCTGCTGCTGCCGTGCCGAAACGGCGCAGCAACTGGTTGTAACTGACCGGGCCAATGTTGGGCGAGCGCAGCAAGCGAATGCGCGAAAACGCTTCATCGCGCGATAGCGTTGCTGGCGCTGTGCCGCTCACTTCTTGCTGCCGACCTTAGGCTCGGTCCCGGCGCGCAGGCGGGCGATGTTTTCCCGGTGGAGAAACAGGACCAGCAAGGCCAGCAGCGCCAGCACAGGTGCATAAGCCGGGAACCCGGTGAGCACGGCTGCGACGGGCGCCGCGACGGCCGCTGACATGCCACCAAGCGAGGAAACGCGGCTGGTGAAAAGTACACCGAGCCAGACGACGGCATAGGCGAGCCCGATCGGCCAGGCGAGGCCGAGCGAAATGCCCATCATCGTGGCCACGCCCTTACCCCCTTTGAACCTGAGCCAGAGCGGGAAGCAGTGCCCAAGAACCGCCGCCAGCGCAGCCAGTGCTTCACCGCCCGGCCAGAAATGACGTGCGATCAGCACCGCGACAAGCCCCTTGCCCATGTCGAGCAGCAAGGTGGCCACGGCGACGCCCTTCTTGCCAGTACGAAGCACGTTGGTGGCGCCAATGTTGCCGGACCCGATCGCGCGAAGATCGCCCCCGCCGGTCAACCTGGTCAGGATGAGGCCGAAGGGCACCGAGCCCAGCAAATAGCCGACGAGCAAAGGCAAAAGCATATCCACGCCCCGCTCATATCCGCAACCGCAGCAAAAGCGAAAGAGGCCACTTCCCATTTTGCCGCCATTACCGATACAAGCCCTGCCAATGAACGCCGCTTCCTCTGCTTCGCCGGTCGATCCTTCGGCACCGCTGCTCCTGTTCGATTCGGGTGTTGGCGGGCTGTCTGTCCTGCGCAAGGTCCGCGCGGCGCGGCCTGAGGCTCCGGTAATCTATGTGGCGGACAACGCTGGTCTGCCCTACGGCGACAAGACCGAAGCGCAGATCGCTGCTCGCGTTTCGGGCTTGCTGGGCCGATTGACCGAACGCTTGCGCCCGCGGCTGGTCTGCATTGCCTGCAACACCGCATCGACCATCGCGCTGGCATCGGTGCGTGAAGTGCTGGAAGTGCCGATCGTCGGCACGGTGCCCGCCATAAAGCCCGCTGCTGCGATGACGAAGACCGGCGTGATCGGGCTGCTGGGGACCGAGGCGACCATCCGGCAAAGCTACGTTGACCGGCTGGAGGCCGAGTTCGCTGCCGACAAGCGCCTGTTGCGCCACGCGGCACCTGAACTTGTTGCTGCGGCAGAAGCCAAGCTGCGTGGAGATACGGTCGATGCTGCTGTCTTTGCAAGAGCCGCACAAAGCCTTAGGGCTAAGGCCGATGGGGCGCAGATCGATACGGTCGTGCTGGCCTGCACGCACTTTCCGCTGGTGCAGGCTGAGCTTGCGCAAGCTTTTGGTCCCGGTGTTGCATTCGTCGATGGCTCCGATGGCATCGCGCGGCGCATTGCTCACCTGACGGCAGGTCAGCCATGGCAGCGCAATAATGCGGATATCGCACTGTTCACCCGTGGCGGAAAAGATGTTGACCGATTAAGGCCGTGCCTTGAAGCGCATGGTATTGGCTGCATTGCGCTGTTCTGAAACTGGTGCGGTGATTTGGAGAGGGGGCGAACGGTGAGCCGATTATCAAAGGCACTCATCGTTCTTTTGCTGTTGCTCGGCCTCAGCTATTATTGGTTGCTGGTAAGTGCAGGCCCACGCGGCATTGCAGCACGAGAGATCGACCTTGGAGCCCTGCGCGCCAAGGCCGAGAGCATTCCGGGCAAAAAGCCGACGGGAATCACTTTTACCGTTCTGGCCTCGCGGCGCATCCCTTCGGCAACTCTGGCCGCTGGCACCGGCTTGCGGCAGGTTACCGCTGGGATCATCGTCTGGCAGATCTCGACACCCAAGGGCGGGATCGTTGTCGATAGCGGCCTTTCACCTGCCGATGCCGAGGCTATGGGGTACTCCAACTACGATCAGGGTGCCATGCACATGGTCGATGGGTGGATGAAGGAGGCGGAGGAGATTCTTTTCACCCACGCCCATATCGATCACGTCGGGCGGTTTCTGGATCATCCGGATTTCGATGCGATATCGCCCAAAGCCTTGATCACCCCCGGAATGCTGGGAGGAATCAATGCCTTGTGGCGTGAGAATGGCGGCCACATTGCCAAAACCCGCAAGCTCGCGCCAATAGAAGCCGTCGCGCCGGGCGTTGTTGTCCTCCAGACACCGGGACACACGCCTGCTTCGCAGATGGTCTACGTTCGGCTTGCTTCGGGCCGCGAATACATTCTGACCGGCGATACGGCCTCCTTGGCGGCCAATTTCGAAAATGGCACGCCGCGTTCGCGGCTGGTGGCAGACATTCTGGCACCGGAAGACCGGCCTGCCGTAATTGGCTGGGTCAAGGCGCTGCGGGGACTGAAGCAGCGCTATCCTTCACTTATCATGTTGCCATCACACGATGCGGACTGGCTTACCAGCAATGCCAACCTGCTTGGCATTTCCCGAGTACCGGCAGGGCAAGTCAGCAAACCCCCGGCATAACTTGTACACAATCTGGCCGATTGGCTATCACGCTGGCACCAAATGACACTGGCATTGCAGACTGAACCTGCGTAAAAGCCGCCCATTCGCCGGAGGCCCACCTGACCGGGCCTCGGGGACGCGCAAGCGTCTCTGATACAGGAAGGAGCGGCGGGGTGAATTACGATCAGGTTTTTGATTCTGCGATCGAGCGTTTGCACTCCGAGGGCCGCTACCGCGTTTTCATCGATATTCTGCGCAACAAAGGCGCATATCCTAACGCGCGCTGCTTTGCCGGGCATAACGGGCCAAAGCCGATCACCGTGTGGTGCTCGAACGATTACCTGACGATGGGCCAGCACCCGAAGGTTATCGCCGCAATGGAAGAAGCGCTGCACAATGTGGGCGCCGGCTCTGGCGGAACGCGCAACATCGGCGGCAACACGCATTACCACATCGAACTTGAGGCCGAACTCGCCGACCTGCATGGCAAGGAAGGCGCGCTGCTGTTCACCAGCGGGTACGTTTCAAACGATGCCACGCTTTCCACGCTGGCCAAGATCTTGCCCGGCTGTGTAATCTTTTCAGACGAGTTGAACCACGCATCAATGATCGCGGGCATTCGCAATTCGGGCGCGGAAAAGAAGGTGTTCCGTCACAACGACGTTGAGCATCTTGAAGAACTGCTGGCCGAAACCGATCCCAACGTGCCCAAACTGATCGCGTTCGAATCAGTCTATTCGATGGATGGCGATGTCGCGCCAATCCACGCGATTTGTGATCTGGCCGAAAAGTACAACGCGCTGACCTATATCGACGAGGTCCACGCGGTTGGCATGTATGGCCCGCGCGGCGGCGGCATTACCGACCGCGACGAAGCGGCGCACCGCATCGATATCATCGAAGGTACGCTGGGCAAAGCGTTCGGCGTGATGGGCGGCTATATCGCGGCTGATCGCAAGATCATCGACGTGATCCGGTCCTATGCGCCGGGCTTTATCTTCACCACATCGCTCTCTCCGGTTCTGGTAGCGGGGGTTCTGGCCTCAGTCCGCCATCTGAAGGCATCGAGCGAGGAGCGTGAAGGACAACAGGCGGCTGCGGCATACCTGAAGAAGGTTCTGGCCGATCGGGGCTTGCCCGTGATGCCTTCAACCACGCACATCGTGCCGCTGATGGTGGGCGATCCGGTGCGCGCCAAGAAGATCGCTGATATCCTTCTCGCTGAATACGGCGTCTATGTGCAACCGATCAATTACCCCACCGTGCCGCGCGGCACCGAGCGCCTGCGCTTCACACCGGGGCCTTCGCATACCGAGCCAATGATGGACGAACTGGCCGAAGCATTGGTCGAAATCTGGCATCGGATGGAAATGGAGTTTCAGAAGGCAGCGTGATCTATCCTTCTGACTGACAACGAATTGGCCCTCCCCTGATCCGGGAGGGCTTTTTCGTTGGGCTTGCCTTTCCCGCTCCCGGCACTAACCTTAACCATTCAATTAAAACATCTTGGAGAGTGCATGTCGGTTCCGTCCTATGACGAAGTGGTGCTCGGCCGCCGTTCGATCCGCGGCTATCTGGACAAGCCGGTGCCACGCGCACTGATCGAAGAAGTGCTGACGCTGGCAATGCGCTCGCCCACCTCGATGAACACGCAGCCGTGGCACTTCCACGTGATCACCGGTGAGCCACTTGACCGGATCCGTAAGGGAAACACCGAACGCATCCTTGCAGGCGAGCCTGATTCCCGCGAATTTCGCCGGGGGGAGCCCTTTGCGGGCGTTCATCGTGATCGGCAAGTTGGCGTGGCAAAGCAGCTTTTTGCAGCCATGGGCATCGCCCGCGACGACGCAGCAGCACGGCAGGACTGGGTTTTGCGCGGCTTCCGCCAGTTCGATGCGCCAGTCTGCGTAATCGTGACCTATGACCGCGAACTTTCAGGCAGCGACGACACGGCTTTCGATTGCGGCGCGGTCACCACTGCGCTGGTCAACGCAGCATGGTCACGCGGACTTGGCTGCGTGATCAACTCGCAAGGAATCATGCAATCGCCCGTCGTGCGCGAACATGCGGGCATTCCTGATAATCAGGTGATCATGAAGGCGGTGGCGCTGGGCTGGCCCGACCCGGACTTTCCCGCCAACGCCGTGGTCAGCACACGCAAAAGCGTCGAAGAAGCTGCACGGTTCGTGGGGTTCTGAATCGAAAAGGCCCCGCTTTTCAGCGAGGCCATTTCTTGTTTCACTCAAACCGCAGCCAATCTCAGCGCAGCGAGACCACGTTGTCCGACACGCGCGGATCGCGGCGGTCACCCCGGTACTGGCTGGCCATCGGCTCGTCCGCCACTTCGAACACTTCGGTAGCGCCAAAGCCGTTGAACGCGGTCTTCATCGCAGCACCATAAGCGCCGAGCATGCCGACTTCGATGTAATCACCGACCTTCACGTCCACCGGCAGTTCGAACGGGCCTTCCATGTGGTCCATATCATCGCAGGTGGGGCCGTAGAAGCTGAACGGTTCCAGTTCGATTTCGGCCGCAACGTCGTTGGCCACCTCATCGCGCAGCACGCGCACGGGGAAGCGCCAGCCGACGTGAGCGGCATCGAACAGTGCGCCATAGGCGCCGTCATTGATGTACAACTCCGAGCCACGGCGGCGTTCTACGCGCACGATCATCGAGTTATATTCAGCACAGAGCGCCCGGCCCGGTTCACACCACAGCTCGGCCGAGTACGAGACTGGCAGCGATTCATAGGTGCGGTCAATAACGCCGAAATAATCTTCGAGCGGGGGCGGTTCCATGCCGGGGTAGATCGACGGGAAGCCACCGCCAACATCGATAATGTCGACAAGGACCGACGCATCCACGATGGCTGCGCGCACACGCTCAAGCGCCTGCACATAGGCATGCGGGCTCATCGACTGGCTGCCCACGTGGAAGCACACGCCAAGCGAATCTGCCACCTGGCGCGTTGCCTGGAGCAGTTCTGCAGCATTGGCCAGATCGCAGCCGAACTTGGACGCAAGGCTGAGTTCCGAATATTCGGACGAAACGCGCAGGCGCACGCACAGCGTCAGATCTTCGGGAACATTTCCATCGGCATCAGCCGTAGCGGCCTTGATCTTTTCCAGCTCCTCAAGCGAATCGAGGCTGAACACGCGCACACCATAGGAATAGTATGCATCGCGGATTGCCGATGGTGCCTTGACCGGGTGCATGAAGCACAGCGTAGCTTCGGGCAGCGTTTCGCGCACAAGCCGCACTTCGACAATCGAAGCGACATCATAGTGCGTCACGCCCGAATCCCACAGAATGCGGATCAGGTCAGCCGAAGGGTTCGCTTTCACGGCATAAAGCGACTTGCCCGGAAACTTCTCGACAAAGAAGCGGGCAGCGCGTGCAGCAGCATGCGGACGGTTCAGAATGGCGGGTTGTTCAGGCGCAGATGCGCGAACTACAGCCAGTGCGTCATGATGGATGTGCAACTCAAGGGACCCCCAAACGGAACAGTTGAAAAAAGCTGCCTTGCGGTTTGGAAGTCCCCATGGGGCAGCGAGATGGGCGTAATAAGGCCCCCACGCTGAACATCAAGTGAAAATCTTACGCCTCAACATCTGCGTCAGAAAAATGAAATATTTCCAGTTAGATCTCGGAAATTCAGCACTTTAGGGCATGCGCTACGGCTTCCCATGCAGGCAGGGACAGCGGATCGTTTGCACCGTTGGCGGCAATTGGGTGCGATGCGAATCGTGCAATCGTCATTTCCGCTTCCGGATCGACCCACAAGGTCTGCCCATGAATGCCCCGCGCGGAAAAGCAGCCGCGATTGTTGTGCGCGTGCCACCATTGGCTGCCATAGCTCCAGCCGGGCAATTGCGGGTAGCGATTGGGATCAAAATCAACAGGATCACCGCCCCTGCGAATGCGCTCGATCACGCGCTCCGGGATAATGCCCAAGCCGCCCAGTCGCATAGATTCACCGAACCGGGCAAGGTCTTCAAGCCGCAGGTTCAGGCCACCGCCGGCAAAGGCCATGCCCGCCTGATCCACGATCAGGTCTGCATCGCCCAGCATGCCAAGGGGCTGCCACAACCGTTCGCTCAGCACATCGGCAAAGTGACGGCCTTCCAGACGCGCGATGATCCAGGCCAGCACTTCGGTGTTTGGCGTGCGATAGGTAAAGCCCTTCCCGTGATGTCCAGCCTTACCGATAGAGGGCAGATAGGTGGCAAGATCGGTCGGTCCGGCATAGTCGGCGGCACGCGGCGTCAGGCCGAGCGCAGCACTATAGGCCCCGATGCCGGAGTTGGGATCGGCATAGTCTTCGGAGAAATCCAGCGCCGTGGTCATGTGCATCACCTGCTGCACACTGGCATCGCCAAAGCCGCTGCTGCCAAGTTCCGGCAGATATTCTGCAACGGGGGCAGCAGGATCAAGCCTGCCCTCCTCAACCAGCATTTCGGCAATGGTGCCGACAAAGCTTTTGGTCACGGAAAAGGCGATATGCCGGGTTTCCGGTCCGGTTACGCCGAACCAGCGCTCGAACACCACTTTGCCGCGATGGAGCACCAGAATGCCATCCGTATAGGCGTGGATGAGCGATTCTGCGAAAGTGACAGATTGATCAGAATCGAGCGGCATGAACAGAACCTGCTCCAGATCATCGCACAGGTCCCGTTCAAACGGCACGCCCACCGCACCTGCGCCCACACGGCGCGAAGGGACGAACTGGCGCATGTTGGAATAGGACCAGCGGATCATCGGGAAACGCATGTGATCCGCGCGCGAAGCCAGCAGCAACCGATCGGCAGGCGGCGGATGGCCCTCCATCCAGCCCATGCGCACAGGATCGCTGGTCAACCCATCGAGCATTTCGCCAGCCATCGCACTCTCCCGCCAACATTCTTGTCAGCAGTCAGCATGCCTCAGGAAAGGCGGTCGCGAAAGTCCTCGTAGGTAAAGTCGCGCACCTTCTCCAGGGCGTCGGTCTTGCTGTCCCATAGCCAGATCGAGGGGAGCGGAACACCGTTGAACGTGGTGGTCTTCACCATCGAATAGTGCGCTTGATCGAGGAAAGCGAAGCGCGTGCCCGGTTCGGCCAGACCCGGCTTGCGGTAATCGCCAATCACGTCCCCGGCAAGGCAAGATGGCCCGCCCAGACGCACCGGAGCGCCCCCTTCCCCGCTGTCTTCATATTCATCAATCGGCAACTCGCCCAGCATGGCCGGACGATAGGGTGCTTCGATCACATCGGGCATGTGGCAGGTGGCGGAAATGTCGGTGATGCCAAGCTGCATGCCGTTCCAGTGCGTATCGAGCACTGTGCCGATCAGAATGCCTGCGTCGAGCGCCACAGCCTCGCCGGGTTCCAGATAAATTTCGCACCCCGTGCGCGCTTTCACCTCACGCAGGAACGCCACCAGATCGTCCCGCTGGTAATCGGCGCGGGTGATGTGGTGCCCGCCGCCGAAGTTCAGCCACTTGAGTTGGCCAAAGTAAGGCGTGATGCGTGCTTCAAGGGCTTGCCACGTTCGCAGGAGCGGCTCGAAATCCTGCTCGCACAGCGTGTGGAAGTGCAGGCCTGAAACGCCTTCGAGGTGTTCGGCAGTCAACTGATCCACCGGAAAGCCAAGGCGTGAATTCGGCGCGCAAGGATCGTAGCGCGGCACTTCGCCTTCGGCATGGAGCGGGTTGATCCGCAGGCCAATGTCGAATTGCTCACCTGCCGCAAGTGCCGCCGCAATTTCACCGGCCAAGCGGGCGTGCTGGCCGGGGGAGTTGAAGATCACGTGATCTGACAGGCGCAGAACTTCGACAAGGTCTTCAGACTTGTAGGCCGCGCAATACGTCGCGATTTCGCCGGAGTAATGCTCCGCCGCCAGCTTCGCTTCCCACAGGCCCGATGTGCACACGCCGTCGAGATATTCCCCGACAATCGGCGCAACTTTCCACATCGAAAACGCCTTGAGCGCGGCGAGGACTTTGATTCCCGCCCGGTCGCGCACGTCGGCCAGGACTGCCAGATTGGCCCGCAGCTTCGCGGCATCCACCACGAAAGCAGGGCTATCCACCCGGCCCAAGTCAAACTGCGCAAAAGCGCCCGGATCGCCGGCTCTGGTTTCCATGTTTACACCTCAGATTGTTCACGCAGAGACGCGGAGAAGAAAGTGGAGACGCAGAGGGTTAGTCTGATTTGTAGTCGTTGACCACTCGGCGGATGCCATCCTTTAGCGTTGCCTGAGAAAAGTTTAGGAGCAGCCTGAGATTAGGTGAGCAATTGCTTGCCGTGTGCCTTGCTCAATTGCTCGACCGCTTTGATCTCGAGGATCAATCGATGATCGACCAGCATTTCGATCTTAAACGCCGGATCGTAGGTAACGCCATCGAAGAGGGCTTTCACCTGAACCTGACGCTCAACCACGATACCGCGCCGCCTTAAGCGACCGGCAAGAACACACTCGTAGACAGTCTCATACAAGCCAGGTCCCAACACCTTGTGAATGCCAATAGCCTCTTCAAGGACAATCGAGCTCAGCTCGTCAATCGAGAGCAATGGCCCCTTCGCGTCTCTCTTTTCTTCTTTGCGCCTCTGCGTGAAACCTCTTTTCCTACAAAATCAAAACTCCAGCGGACCCGCCAGTTCCTTCACCTGCCACGGCAACCCGTGCTTGTTCAGCATGTCCATGTAGGGATCGGGATCGAACTGTTCCATGTTGAACACACCCACGCCCGACCAGATGCCCTGCACCATCATTGCCGCACCGATCATCGCCGGAACGCCGGTAGTGTAGCTGACGGCCTGATTGCCCGTTTCGGCATAGGCGTCTTCATGGTCGCAGATGTTGTAGATGTAGAAGGTCTTTTCCGCTCCATCCTTGAGACCGGTGGCGATGTCGCCGATGTTGGTCTTGCCCTTGGTCGTCGCGCCCAGCGAGGCCGGTTCAGGGAGCACGGCTTTCAGGAACTGCAGCGGGATGATCTCCTGCCCGTTGTACATAACCGGATCGATCCGCGTCATGCCCACATTCTGCAGCACGGTCAGGTGCGTGATATAGGCATCGCCGAAGGTCATCCAGAAGCGGATGCGCTCGATTTCAGGCAGGTGATGCGCGAGGCTTTCGAGTTCCTCGTGGTACATCAGGTACATGTTCTTCGGGCCGACCTGTTCGAAATCGAACTGCTGGCGGATGGTCAGCGCCGGCGTCTCCACCCATTCACCGTTCAGGTAATGGCGCGCGGGCGCGGTCACTTCGCGGATGTTGATTTCCGGGTTGAAGTTGGTGGCAAAGTGCTGGCCGTGATCGCCGCCGTTGCAATCGAGGATGTCGAGCGTGCGGATCGTGTCGAGCTTGTGCTTGCGCAGCCAGGTGGCGAAAACGCTGGTCACGCCGGGATCGAAGCCTGATCCCAGCAGCGCCATCAGGCCCGCTTCCTTGAACTTGTCCTGATAGGCCCACTGCCACGAATATTCGAACTTGGCCTCGTCGATCGGCTCGTAGTTCGCTGTGTCCATGTAATTGACGCCAGCCGCGAGGCAGGCATCCATGATGTTGAGATCCTGATAGGGCAGCGCGAGGTTGACGACGAGGACAGGCTTCACT
The DNA here is from genome assembly GCA_041639635.1 of Novosphingobium sp. GTDB lineage: Bacteria > Pseudomonadota > Alphaproteobacteria > Sphingomonadales > Sphingomonadaceae > Novosphingobium. Next base: position 10,609 of record JBEQBV010000022.1, on the reverse strand, counting down.
TCGTTGATAAGCGCCGTGGTTGCCGCCACATCGTCGGCATCGATCTGATACGTATCAATGACAACACCGGTGCGCTCTTTCACCGAAGCGGCGATAGCATCGCATTTGCTCTTGGTGCGGCTGGCCAGCGCGATGCCGGTGAAGATATCCGAATTCATCGCCATCTTGTGGACCGCGACCGAGCCGACGCCGCCTGCGCCGATGACGAGAACTTTTGCCATAACTGCTCCAACTGCCTTTTTGCGCCCATGCGCGATGCTGCGCAGGACAATCATGGCGGGGGGCTTTAGAGGAGTGGCATGACAAACCCAAGTCCTAACCCAACGCCTTTAGTTGTTCAGCGTGAGCCGACCAGCGATGGCGTGATGCGCGCAGCTACCAAGATCGCGGCCCTGCTACCGCAAACACCAGTGATGCCGCTGGACCTGCCGAACGGAGGCACGGTCTGGTGCAAAGTTGAAAGTCTGCAGCCGGTGGGTGCCTTCAAGATTCGCGGCGCATGGCACCGGCTTTCTGACCTGACCGAGGATGAGCACGCGAAGGGTGTGGTTGCCGTGTCCAGCGGCAACCATGCGCAGGGCGTGGCATGGGCCGCGCGCAGGCTGGGCATTGCCGCAAAGATCGTGATGCCAAACGATGCGCCCGCCGTAAAAATCGCGGCCACGCGCGCGCTTGGCGCAGAAGTCGTGCTTTATGACCGGCCCGGTGGTGAGGACCGGGACGAGGTGGCCCTGCGGCTGACGGCCGAAAGCGGCGCAACGCTGGTCCACGCCTATGGCGATCCATGGGTGATCGAGGGACAGGGCAGCAGCGGCGTTGAACTGGCCTCGCAGATGGAATGCCTTGCAGGTGGCCCGCCCACGCGCGTGGTCACGCCCTGCGGCGGCGGCGGACTGGCGGCCGGCCTTGCGCTTGCCCTGCCCGATGCTGAAATCGTGCCGGTAGAGCCCGAAGGCTGGGACGATGTCGCGCGCAGCCTTGCCTCCGGCACCATCCAGCGCGTGGCCGCAGGAGCGCCCACGACGGCCTGCGATGCCCTGCAGACGCCTGCCACTTTCCCGATCAACTTCGCGGTCATGACGTCACGCGGGATGCGGGGCATCAGCGTCTCCGAGGCCGAAGTCCGCGTTGCCCAGCGCTATGCCTTTGCCCATTTGCGGCTGGTGATCGAGCCCGGCGGTGCGGCAGGGCTCGCTGCGATTCTCGCGGGCAAAGTCCCAACAGAAGGTCGCACCGCCGTGATCCTCTCGGGCGGCAATGTCGACCCTGCAGCATTTGCGGCAGTCATTGTGCGAGACTGATCGGGCTTGCGCAGGCCTTTGCTTCCATCCCGTCATCTGCACAGAATAAGTTGCATTTGACAATCTAAGTCGCAGCCCGCAGTCTCCCCTGGCAAAACTCGGGGGAGAACATCAATGGACATCGCAAGAATCCTGCAGCCTGCTGTCGCACTGATGGCATGGACGATGGTCATGTGGCTGTGGATGTACGCCACGCGCATTCCAGCCATGAACGCGGCAAAGCTTGATCCTGATAGCCTGGCACAAGACCCGACGCGAACGCTTGACGATATCCTGCCTGCCGCGGTTCAGTGGAAAGCGCACAATTACAACCACCTGCACGAAGCACCGACGCTGTTCTATGCCGTGTGCCTTGTCATTGCAGTTGCTGGTCAGGGTAATGGCACCAGCGCTACAGTGGCATGGGCCTATGCAGGCCTGCGCGTGGTCCATTCGATTGTGCAATCAACCGTCAACAAAGTGATGGTGCGTTTCATCCTTTTCGCACTGTCTTCAATCGTGCTGATGGCGCTAATCTATCACGCGGCACGGATCGTGTTCAGCTTCTAATACCTTTGACAATCCTTGCGCCCCCCGCGAAGGCGGGCGCCATAGTGTTGTTACGAAACGGTAGTGTAAACAGCCTGAGGTCCCCGCCTTCCGGCTTCGCCGGAAGTTCATCCCGAGCTTCACGAGGGGCGGGGACCCCGCGCCATCTCGCGCTCATTCCCGCACGAACAAGCTCGCCAGTTCCACATGGGTCGACCACCGGAACTGCCCCACCGGACGCAATTCCGCCAAGCGATACCCGCCCGCAATCAGCTTCACCGCATCGCGCGCCCAGCTGGCGGGATTGCAGCTGACATAGACCACTCGCGGCACCTTGCTCAGCGAAATCTGCTCCACCTGCTCCTGCGCGCCGGCGCGCGGCGGATCGAGCAGGACTCCGGCAAAGCGGTCAAGCTCCTCCACCCGCAGCGGATTGCGGAACAGGTCACGATGCAGCGAATGGACCGGCAAGCCGCCCATGCGCGCCGCGCTCTGACAGGCAAGGAAGGCCTCGCGCGCTGCCTCGACCGCCAGAACCTTGGTGGCGGGCCCAGCCAGTGCAAAGGCGAAAGTGCCCAGCCCTGCAAAAAGATCGGCCACAGTGGCCACACCACCCAGCCATTCGCGCGCGGCGCTGACCAATGCCGCTTCACCATCCTGCGTAGCCTGCAGAAACGCCCCCGGCGGAAGCGACACCTGCACGCCGCCCAGTGTCACGGTAACTGGCTCAGGCTCCCACACGCCTTCCGCGCCATAGCCTGAATCCATTGTCAGCCGCGCAAGAGCGTTGTCGCGGGCAAAGTCCAGCAATGCCTCAGTCTTGGCCAGCCCTTCAGCCGTCAGGCCCTTCAGCCCCACCGAAACGCCCTGATCGCACATGGCCAGATCAACATCGACCGCCAGCTTCTTGCTGACCCAACCCTCCAGCAGCTTGCGCAAGGGTGCAACCAGCGCAAACATTTCGGGCGTCAGCACATGGCATTCGCGCATGTCCACGATCTTGTGCGAGCCTTGTTCGCGAAAGCCGATCACCACGCGCTTGCCAATGGACTGCGCATGCAGCGTGGCGCGGCGGCGTGAACGCGGGGGCGAAAGGTGGGCAGGCGCAGCGTTCACGTCCCACAGCTTTTGCCCGGTGGCCCCACCAACCACGCGATCGTACACGTAATCGCTCAGCGCGCTTTCAGACAAGTGCTGCAACTGGCACCCTCCGCAAGCTGGAAAGTGCCGGCAAGCCGGATCGACATGGTTGGGCCCGGGCACGACCGTGCCATCGGCCTGCAGCATATCGCCGGGTGCCGCCAGCGTGGCATAGCGGCCATCTGCGGTTGCACCTTCGCCTTTGGCAGCAACACGCACGATCAATCCGGCTTCACTCATTCCACGCAATCCTTCAAGGCGCGCTGCACGGCATGGGCCAATTCACCAGCTGTGAAGGCCGCGCCGCAGCGCCGTGCCGCATCGGCGTGGAGCCATAGGCCTTCCTCCGCCGCGCGCAAGGCTTCCCCATGGACTGCCAGACGGCTGGCGATAGTCCCTGCCAACACATCCCCAGTGCCCGCCACCGAAAGCCACGATGAAGCGCGTGGTACGAGGATCACCTCTCCCGAAGGCGCAGCGATCACACTATCCGGCCCTTTCAGCACCACCACCGCACCCGATTTCTCGGAAAGCGCCTGCGCTCGATCCCGGCGCAGGCCGTTGCCGGGAAGTCCGAAGCTGCGCTCCAGTGCCACCATCTCGCCTTCATGCGGGGTCAACACGCAATGGGCCCCCGCCAGCATATCTGGCCGCAACAGCACCAGCGCATCGGCATCGATCACACTAGGAATGGCCCGATACAGTGCCTTGACCAAGAGCCGTGAGGCCGCGTCCGACCTGCCCAGCCCCGGACCGATCAGCAACGCCGCCATGCGCGCATCGCCCAGCAGGGCATCAATGTCGCTCGTAACGACCAGTTCGGCAGGACTTCCTTGCGGGACAGCCTGCGCTGCCAGTTTGACATAGCCCGCCCCTGCCCGCAGCGCGGCTTGTGCAGCCAGCAGCGTAGCCCCCGGCATATCGCCGCCGACAATCCCCACCATGCCGCGCCGATACTTGTGGGCATCTGCCGCTGGTGTCGCAATTGCAGGCCGTGCCAGAACCCGCGCCGCTTCGGGCACCGCTGAAACGCCAATATCCACCAATCGCTGCGCACCCATTGCGGCGCACGCTGGCATCGCAAAATGCGCATGCTTCCATGCGCCAAGGGCAATGGTCATCGACCAGTCCGGCAATTCGGCATTCAAAGGCTGGCCACTGTCGCTCTCGATCCCGCTTGGCACATCGACTGCAATGCGGTGACGGTGGTGCGCAGCCAGACGGTTCAGCAAGGCCGCCAGATCATCCGGCAAGGCCCGCGTCAAACCGCTGCCGAACAGGCAATCGACGAAAACATCGCCCACTACATCGGATTCGGCAGGCACAATATCGCCGGAATAGAGCGCCCGGGCGTTGCGCGCCGCATCGGTTGCCGGTTCGCGTGCAGCTATCACCCGCACCGTGTTGCCATGTTCGCGCAGATATTCAGCGATCACCCAGCCATCGCCGCCGTTGTTGCCCGGGCCACACAACACTGTGACCGAGCCACCTGCCGCAATACGCCGCACCCATTCACCCGCACCGCGCCCTGCGCGCTGCATCAGCACATCAACGCTGATGCCAGCGGCAATCAACGCTTCTTCCGCCGCGCGCATCTGCGCAACGGTCAGCACGAGCTTCAGAACAGCGTCACGACTGTGTGGCATCGGGCTTCATTTGCGCCGGAAAGCGATAGCGGTCACCCGCCACGGTCACTTCTAGCACGCCTTGGGCAGACCAGTTGGCCACAGCCTCGTCGGCGCCGTCAGCAGCAATCAACCCGCGCCCATCATCCACCATCTGGAACCGACGGAACGCGCCGTCCTTGTGCCGCACGGTCAGGAACCGGAGTTCCCCGCTGCGCGAATCCTGCACGAAGCAATCGGGCGCAAACTTGGCCGCACCGGCCAGCGCGCAATCAATTACCCGGCCCTTTGGCTCTTCCTTGGGCGATGAACAGGCAGCCAAGGCAGCCAAGCCGCCAAGAACCAGCCCGCGCCGCATCACTCAACGCCGATTTGCGAGATATCGCGCACCGCACCACGCGCCGCGCTGGTGGTCATCGCGGCATAGGCCTTGAGCGCGGTGGAAATCTGACGCGGACGGGGCACTGCGGGCTTCCAACCCTTGGCGTCCTGCTCCGCGCGGCGCTGTGCCAGCACGTCATCGGATACGGCAAGGTTGATCGTGCGGTTCGGAATGTCGATCTCGATCACGTCGCCGTTCTCGACCAAGCCGATCTCACCCCCCTCAGCCGCTTCGGGCGAAGCGTGGCCGATGGACAAGCCCGACGTGCCGCCCGAAAAACGTCCGTCAGTCAACAGCGCGCAGGCCGCGCCAAGGCCCTTCGATTTGAGGTAGCTGGTGGGGTAAAGCATTTCCTGCATGCCGGGGCCGCCCTTTGGCCCTTCATAGCGGATCACCACCACATCCCCGGCCACGACCTGCCCGGTCAGGATCGCGGTCACCGCCGCATCCTGGCTTTCATAGACCTTGGCAGGGCCGGTGAACTTCAGGATCTTTTCGTCCACGCCCGCCGTCTTCACGATGCAGCCTTCGCGCGCGATGTTGCCATAGAGCACGGCAAGCCCGCCGTCCTTGCTGAAGGCATGGTCAGCGCTGCGGATCACGCCGTTCTCACGGTCAAGATCAAGTTCCTTCCAGCGCCGATCCTGGCTGAACGCCACTTGCGTCGGCACGCCGCCCGGTGCTGCGCGGAAGAATTCCTGCACGCTGGGCGAAGTTGTCCGCACAATGTCCCACCGGTCAAGCGCTTCGCCCAGTGTGCGGCTGTGCACGGTCGGCAGGTGCGTGTGGATCAGGCCCGCCCGGTCCAATTCGCCCAGAATCGCATAAATTCCACCCGCGCGGTGAACGTCTTCCATGTGAACGTCAGCCTTGGCCGGGGCCACCTTGGACAGGCACGGCACGCGGCGGCTCAGCCGATCAATATCGGCCATCGTGAAGTTCACGCCTGCCTCAAACGCGGCGGCCAGCAGGTGCAGCACCGTGTTGGTCGATCCACCCATCGCGATATCGAGGCAGACAGCGTTTTCAAACGCATCGAAGCTGGCGATGGAGCGCGGCAGCACGCTGGCATCGTCTTCCTCGTAATAGCGCTTGCACAGGTCCACCACCACGCGGCCAGCCTCAAGGAACAGGCGCTTGCGGTCTGCATGCGTGGCGAGTGTCGAGCCATTGCCCGGCAGCGAAAGGCCCAATGCTTCGGTCAGGCAGTTCATCGAATTGGCGGTGAACATGCCGCTGCACGAACCGCAGGTGGGGCAGGCAGACCGTTCGATCGCGGTCACTTCCTCGTCGGTATACTTGTCGTCAGCTGCAGCCACCATCGCATCGACCAGATCGAGCGCGACCTCCTTGCCGTTCAGCACGACCTTGCCCGCTTCCATCGGCCCGCCTGATACGAAGACCACTGGAATGTTGATCCGCATCGCCGCCATCAGCATGCCGGGCGTGATCTTGTCGCAGTTGGAAATGCACACCATCGCATCGGCGCAGTGCGCGTTGACCATGTATTCCACGCTGTCGGCAATAAGATCGCGGCTGGGCAGCGAATAGAGCATGCCATCGTGGCCCATGGCGATGCCATCATCCACCGCGATAGTGTTGAATTCCTTGGCAACCCCGCCCGCTGCCTCGATCTCGCGCGCGACCATCTGGCCCAGGTCCTTCAAGTGGACATGGCCCGGCACGAACTGTGTAAAGCTGTTCACGACGGCAATGATAGGCTTGCCGAAATCCTCATCCTTCATGCCGGTGGCGCGCCACAATCCGCGCGCGCCCGCCATGTTGCGGCCGTGGGTGGTGGTGCGGGAACGATACGGGGGCATTGTGCGAACTCCAGTCAGGGGATCGTTTTTCTTGGCGACTTGGGAACGTTTCCTAGCCCAAATGGGGCGCTTTTGTCGAAAGTATTAATTACAACTATGTCAGCCCGTGGGCTGCATCGTCAGCCGATTGCAACTGCAACCTTATTGGCAATCCGCGCCAGACGCTCCGCCCATTCGGCTTGACCCACCGCATCGCCAATCAGGTCCTGCCGCACTTCGATGCCCAGATAAGGCCGCCCCTCGGCTTCGGCATGGTGGTTCATCGTCGCGTTCAGCAGCTTGCCCGAATAGGGCAACTGGTCCCCCACGCACAGCCCTTCGGCTTCCAGCAGCGGGATCGCGATCCGGGCGGCGCGATCATCCTCGTTATAGAGCACGCCGACATGCCAGGGTCGCGGCTCGTCACTGGACGCCAGTTGCGGCGTAAAGCTGTGGAGCGACAGGATCAGCGCTTGCGGCACGTCCGCCAGCAGATCGTCCAACGCATCATGATAAGGCCGAAAGAACCGCGCCAACCGCGCCTCATGCCCTGCTGCATCCAGCACATTGCCGGGAATGGTGTGTCCGTCGCTGGCCGTGGGCACAACCGTGGGCAAATGCTCATCCCGGTTGAAATCGCACACCAGCCGGCTGACCCCGCCCTGAAACGCCGCAAAGCCAGGCCGCTGCGCCATCAGCGCACCCACTTCAGCCACGCCGATGTCCACCGCGATGTGCTGGTTCAGCAGTTCAGGTGCAATACCGAGGTCGATATCCTCCGGCACGTGGTTCGAGGCATGGTCGGATACGACGAGTATCCCGCCAAAGCGCGGCGCTCCGATCAACGTGAAAGCCTCGCTCACCGCAGCGCCCCGGCCAGGGTCCACCAAGCCGCGGGCATCGCCGCCTGCGCCGCATCGCGCGCCTGCGCGCTGTCATAGAGCGCAAAACACGTCGCCCCGGAACCTGACATGCGCGTCAGCCAAGGCCCGGTACGCCCCAGCGCCGCCAACACGTCACCGATTTCTGACACCAGCGTCAGCGCGGGAGCCTCAAGATCATTGCGCCCGCAAAGCGCCATTTCCCTCAGGTTCGCACCCTCCATCGGCCCACGATCAACCCCGTCCCAAGCCTTGAACACTGGCCCCGTCGTCAGCGGAATGCGCGGGTTGACCAGCAGCACCGGCGTGCCCGCCAGATCGTTGGCAACAGGCTCAAGCTCGGTCCCGGTGCCCCGCCCGATGCAGGCCACGCTCTCCACGCAAGCCGGAACGTCTGCCCCCAGTTTTGCCGCCCGCGCTTGCCAATCCCCGGGCAGGCCATGGCTGTCGCGCACCATGCGGAAAATCGCCCCGGCATCGGCCGAACCGCCCCCCAGCCCCGCTGCAACCGGTAAGTTCTTCTCCAGCGTCACCGCCCAGCCTTGCCCATGCGGCAGCGCGGAGAGCGCCTTGGCCACGATATTGCCAAACGGATCGTCCAGCACCCCGCCAAACTCGCCGACAACGCGCAGGGAATCCGCCTGCGCAGGGCTGGCGCTTAGCTCGTCCCCCGCATCGACGAAGGCAAACAGCGTCTCCAGCTCATGATAGCCATCCTCGCGCCGCCGCCGTACATGCAGCGCCAGATTGATCTTGGCATAGGCGGTCTCGCGCATCATTCCTCCCCCACCGGGGGAGGGGGACCATCCGCAGGATGGTGGAGGGGCACGTGGGAGTTTTCAGAACGGACCCAGCCAGCACCCGCCAACCGCAATGCCCGCTCCTCAAAAACCTGAACTATCCGCCGCACCACCAATTCCATATCCTCAAACACAACCTTCGCCGGGACGCGCAAAGTTGCGATACCTTGCGACCGCAGGAAATTTGACTTCACCGAGTCCCGCTTGATCACTTCAGCAGTGTCATGCGCTAAGCCATCAACTTCAATGGCCAGCCTGACAGCCGCGCAATAGAAGTCGATCACAAACGCGCCCGAAGGGTGCTGGCGCCTGAACTTCAAACCACCCGGACGTTTGCGCAACTCCCGCCACAGTAACCCCTCGGGCAAAGTCATCTCGCTCCGCAGCTTGCGGGCGAGTTTGACCGTGCCTTTGGGTCCGGTGATCAGTTTGGCGATCCTTCTGCCGGAGAGGTCCGGCAAACCTGCCGGTGCCCCTCCACCATCTTCGATGGTCCCCATCCCCGTGCCGGGGAGGAATTACATGTTCGGATAGTTCGGCCCGCCGCCACCCTCAGGCGTCACCCATTCGATGTTCTGCGTCATGTCCTTGATGTCGCACGTCTTGCAGTGGACACAGTTCTGGGCGTTGATCTGCAGGCGTGGGTTGCCTTCCTCGACACCCACATATTCATAGACCCCCGCCGGACAGTACCGCGACTCCGGCCCGGCATAGATCGGCAGGTTGATCCGGGTCGGCACCGTGGGATCCTTCAGCACCAGATGGCAAGGCTGATCTTCTTCGTGGTTGGTGTACGAGAACGCCACGCTGGTCAGCCGGTCAAACGTGATCACGCCATCAGGCTTCGGATAAGCAATCGGCTTGAACAAGTCGGCGCGCTGCGTCGCCTCGGCGTCCTTGTGGTGCTTCATCGGCTTCCAGATGCCGAAGCCGCCGATGGTGCGCAGCCACATATCCGCGCCTGCCAGCACCGTGCCCAATTCACCGCCGAACTTGGCCACCAGCGGCTGCGCGTTCTGGACCTGCTTCAGTTCCTTGGCGATCCAGCTTTCGCGCACGGCGGTGTCATATTCCACCATGTCGTCCTTCTCGCGGCCCGCAGCAATCGCCGCCACGATCGCATCGGCGGCCAGCATCCCGCTTTTCATCGCGGTATGGCTGCCCTTGATGCGCGGCACGTTGACGAAGCCAGCCGAGCAACCGATCAACGCGCCACCGGGGAAGGAAAGGCGCGGCACCGATTGCCAGCCACCTTCATTGATCGCCCGCGCGCCATAGGACACGCGCCGCCCGCCTTCCAGAATTGCACGGATTTCCGGGTGCTGCTTCCAGCGCTGGAACTCCTCGAACGGGTAGACGTAAGGGTTGGCGTAATCGAGCGCGGTGACAAAGCCCAGTGCCACCTGGTTGTTCGCCTGATGATACAGGAACCCGCCGCCCCACGAATTGCTCTCCGAAAGCGGCCAGCCCTGCGTGTGGATCACGCGGCCCGGCACGTGCTTTTCAGGATCGATGTCCCACAATTCCTTGATGCCGATGCCATAGACCTGCGGCTGGCAATCGCGCTCAAGATCAAAGTGCGCCTTCAGCCGCTTGGTCAGGTGCCCGCGCGCGCCTTCGGCAAACATCGTGTACTTGCCGTGCAGTTCCATGCCGGGCTGGTAATCGGGCTTTTTCTCACCATCCTTGCCCACACCCATGTCGCCGGTGGCAACGCCCATCACTGCGCCGCTTTCATCAAACAGCACTTCAGCCGCCGGGAAGCCGGGGAAAATCTCCACGCCCAGTTCCGTCGCCTGTTCGGCCATCCAGCGGCAAAGGTTGCCAAGGCTGCCAGTGTAGTTTCCGTCATTCGACAGGAACGGAGGCATCGGCCAGTGCGGAATGGCCATCTTGCCCGTCTTGCTCAACACCCAGTGCCAGTTGTCGGTCACCGGCACCTCTGCCATCGGGCAGCCCATCGTGCGCCATTCGGGCAGAAGCTCGTCCAGCGCCTTGGGATCGACCACCGCACCTGAGAGGATGTGCGCGCCGATTTCCGATCCCTTCTCAAGGATGCAGACCGAGATTTCCGGGTTTGCCTGCTTCAGCCGGATCGAAGCGGCAAGACCTGCTGGCCCGCCGCCAACGATGACGACGTCATACGGCAT
>JBEQBV010000021.1:0-27008 GCA_041639635.1 Novosphingobium sp. | reverse complement strand
CGGATCGCGGTGATGGAAGAGGGCAAGACTCTGCCCGAAGCGCGCATCGAAGTGATGATGAACGTCGGTCTGTTCAATTTCTACGCAGGCGAAGTGTTCCGACTTTATGGCCGCACGTTGGTGCGCCCGGCGGGGCAGCGCAGCACCGTCAGCCACGAACCGGTCGGACCGGTAGCAGCCTTTGCACCGTGGAACTTTCCGCTGGGCAATCCTGGGCGAAAGCTCGGCGCGCCGATTGCTGCAGGCTGTTCGGTGATCCTCAAGGCGGCAGAAGAGACGCCTGCATCGGCCTTGGGTGTACTTCAGTGCCTACTGGACGCAGGTCTGCCCAAGGAAGTGGCACAGGCCGTGTTTGGCGTGCCCGATGAAGTCAGCCGTCATTTGCTCGGCTCGCCCGTCATCCGCAAGCTGTCGTTCACTGGGTCAACCGTGGTCGGCAAGCACCTGATGCGGTTGGCGGCGGACAACATGCTGCGCACCACGATGGAGCTGGGCGGGCATGGGCCAGTGCTGGTGTTCGGGGATGCCGATATCGACAAAGCGCTCGATACCATGGTCGCCTCCAAGTTCCGCAACGCGGGCCAAGTCTGCGTAAGCCCCACGCGCTTCATTGTTGAAGAAAACGTGTTCGAACGCTTCCGCGATGGCTTTGTGGAGCGGGCCGGAAAGATCAAGGTCGGCAACGGGCTGGAGGATGGCGTGCAGATGGGGCCAATGGCCAACCCCCGCCGTCCCGAAGCGATGGACCGGCTGATCGCCGATGCCAAGTCGCGCGGCGCGACATTGCACACAGGTGGCGAGCGGCTTGGCAATGCCGGGTATTTTTACGCGCCTAGCGTGCTGTCAGAGGTGCCCTTGGATGCCCAGATCATCAACGAAGAGCCATTCGGTCCGGTCGTGATGATCAATCCTTATCGCGGTGAAGAGGCGATGATCGCCGAGGCCAATCGCCTGCCCTATGGCCTTGCCGCCTATGCCTGGACCGATAGCGCGGCGCGGCAGAAGCGCTTGGCGCGCGAGATCGAGACGGGGATGCTGGGCATCAACACCACAATGATCGGCGGGGCAGATTCTCCGTTTGGCGGGGTCAAATGGTCGGGCCACGGGGCAGAGGATGGGCCGGAAGGCGTGATGGCCTGCATGGTGACCAAGGCCGTGCACGAAGGCTGACCGCCAAGGTGTCGAACCTGTTGTCCAATCCGGAGCGCTCGCCCTATGGAAGGCATCGCGCTCCTGCTCGATTCCCTTACGGACATTGCCATGTTCAGACGCCTTGCCGCCGGTGTCCTGCTTTCGCTTGTGCCTCTGTCAGCCGCTCATGCCGCGCAGGAGGACGAGCAGATCTGGCTGGCCCAGTTCTCGACGATCAACCTCGACAAGCGCGTGCTGCTCTTCGCCGAAGCGCAGATGCGGCTGACCGATGGCGCGGATCGGCCCAGCCAGTTTTTTCTGCGCCCGGCGCTCGGCTATCAGGTCACCGATGCGGTGAGCGTCTATGCCGGATATGCGTGGGTCCGCGTCGAGCCGCTGAACGGCGCAGCGGTGACCGAACATCGCGCCTTTCAGCAACTGTCGGTGCGGCTGGTCGGTGGCCCCGGAAAAGTCACCGTCAACAGCCGCACCCGGCTGGAACAGCGGTTCATTGTGGGCCGACCGGACATGGGCTGGCGGCTGCGCAGTCTGGTGCGGGTCGATGTGCCGCTGGGCAAGGGCTTTGGCGCTATCGTAACGACCGAACCCTTCGCCAATCTGGACACGACCACGTGGGGCCAGCGCGCCGGGTTCGATCAGATCCGTGGCTTTGCCGGGATCGGCATCCCGGTGGCGCGCGGCATCGCGCTGGAAGCGGGCTATGCCGGGCAATACACCAAACGCTTTGCGGCTGCGGACCGCATGAATCATATCGGCAGCGTGTCGTTCAACATTCGGCGTTGATGCTCGGCAGGCTGCCCTTGCCCAAAGGGAGGCCTGCTTGACCCATGACCTGAACACCGGCGGTGATCGCGGATACTTGCGCATCGCCACCGAAGAAGCCTTTGCCACGCAAGAGATCATCGACGTCTATCTGCGCATGATCCGCGAAGGGACAGCGGACAAGGGCATGGTCTCGCTCTGGGGCTTTTACGCCACGTCTCCCTCTGAACGCGCGATGCAGATCATGGAGCGGCTGCTCGATCTGGGTGAGCGGCGGCTGGCTGATATGGACGCAACCGGCATCGACAAGGCGATTCTGGCGCTGACATCGCCGGGCGTGCAGCCCTTGCTAGATTCAGGCGAGGCCAAGGCCATCGCCACGCGCGCCAACGATACGCTGGCTGCTGCCTGCGAAAAGCACCCCAGCCGCTTCATCGGCATGGGCACGGTGGCGCCGCAGGACCCGGAATGGTCGGCGCAGGAAATCCGGCGCGGCGCGACCGAGCTGGGCTTCAAGGGCATCCAGATCAACAGTCACACGCAGGGGCGCTATCTGGACGAGGAGTTCTTCGATCCGATCTTCCGCGCGCTCGTCGATGTGGACCAGCCGCTGTATATCCATCCGGCCACGCCGCCGGACTCGATGATTGCGCCGATGCTCGAAGCGGGGCTGGACGGGGCGATCTTCGGCTTCGGGGTGGAAACCGGTATGCACCTGCTGCGCCTGATCACCATCGGCATTTTCGACAAGTACCCCAGCCTGCAGATCATGGTCGGCCACATGGGCGAGGCGCTGCCCTATTGGCTCTACCGGCTGGATTACATGCATCAGGCGGGCGTGCGCTCGCAGCGCTACGAACGCATGAAGCCGCTGAAAAAGACCATCGCCGAATATATGCAGACCAACGTGCTGGTCACCAATTCCGGCATGGCGTGGGAGCCTGCGATCAAGTTCTGCCAGCAGGTGATGGGCGAGGACCGCGTGATGTATGCGATGGACTATCCCTATCAATATGTGGCGCAGGAAGTGCGCGATATGGATTCCATGGACATGAGCGCCGAAACGAAGAAGAAGTTCTTCCAGACGAATGCGGAGAAGTGGTTCAAGCTTTGATCCGCGCGGGGAGAGAATAGCGATGAACGACGGGCCGCGCCGAACCCTCGCTCCCGGCGCATGGTACGCGCTTGTCCTTGTTGCGCTGACCAATGCGATGAGCCTGCTGGATCGGCAGATTCTGGCGATCCTTGCCCCTGCCATCAAGAAGGATCTGGCGATCGGTGATGCCGAGATGGGGCTGCTCTATGGCACCGTCTTTGCCCTGTTCTATGCGTTGTTCTCTTTGCCGGTGGGGCGCCTTGCCGATGGCTGGGTGCGCACGCGTTTGCTGGCGATCAGCCTGCTGTTCTGGTCTGCGGCAACGGGCCTTGCCGGATTTGCCAGCAGCTTTGCGATGCTCGCCCTGTCGCGCCTTGGCGTGGGGATTGGCGAGGCGGCAACTGCGCCTGCGGGTACGTCTTTGCTTTATGACTTCTGGCCCAAGCACCGTCGCGGCTTTGTGATGTCGGTGATGGCATCGGCCATTGCGTTGGGCCTTGGCGGATCGCTGGTGTTGGGTGGTGTGGCCGCCGGGTGGTGGGATGCAAATCACGCGGCGGGTGGCCTGAAAGGCTGGCAATTCGCGTTTCTCGTCGCCGCCGCGCCCGGCTTCGTGCTTGCCGCTTTTCTGTGGACGCTGAAAGAGCCGACGCGCGGCCAGATGGATGGGATCGATACTGCACCCGATCCGCGCCCGTTCCGCGCCAGCCTTACGCTGCTTGGCTCGGTTACGCCGGGAGTGCACTGGATCGGCATGAAGGGCAGGGGGGCCAGCGCAGCCATGGTGCGCGGCAATCTGCTGGCCCTGGCAGGCATTGCCACTGCTGCCGTGCTGCTGACGATGCTCAGCACGGCCATAAGCCCCAAACCCGCGATGGCTTTCGGCGCAGTTTCGCTCAACCCCCACGCGCTGCAATGGACGGTGATTGGCCTTGGCGTGTTCGTGATCGTCAATCTGATGCAGGGCATGAAACTTGGTGATGCCCAAGCGTTCTGCGTGATTTCACGTTCGCCCACGCTGATGATGTGCATTGCGGTGGGCACGCTGCAATCGGTCCTGAACTATGGGATGATGGCCTTTAACCCAAGCTTCCTGATCCGCAGCTATGATCTGACCATGCAGGAAACCGCGCTGCAATTTGGCCTGCTGTCTGCCGCGATGGGCATTGTCGGGCCGCTGGTGTGGGGGCCGCTGTCGGACTGGCTGAACCAACGCTTTCCCGGCGGCGGGCGGGCGTGGGTCGCGCTGTTTGCGATGGGCGTTTCGCCGGTCATGTCGTTCTGGGTCTACTACGCGGGTGACCCCGGCAGCTTCTATGCGCGGTTCATGATCTACAGCTTCATCCTGACTGGGTGGATGCCCCCGCTCTATGCGATCATGTATGACCAAGTGCTGCCCCGGATGCGCGGACTGACGGCGAGCCTGTACCTGCTGGTGATGACCATTCTGGGCATGGGCATCGGGCCCTATGTGGTGGGGCTGCTTTCCGACGCGACCGGATCTTTGCGCACAGCGATGCTCTCGATCAACGTGGTGGCAATCCCGATTGCCGTGCTGATGGTGCTAATTGCGCGCCGGGCGGAGCGCGATGAAGCTGCGCTGCTGGAGCGGGCAGAGGGATAGTGCAAACACTGCTCCCCCTCCTCTTCAGAGGAGGGGGCCGGGGGGTGGTGAGGGTTTTACACTAAGCGCGATGCCGCAACACCACCCCCAACCCCCTCCTCTGAAGAGAAGGGGGCCCAAGATTACGTCACCCGCCACACCCACAGCTTGATCCCCAGCGGATAGCGCGCGCCCGAGCAGACGAAGATAGACCGGTTCATCCAATCATATTTGCCCACCGGCGCGATGAATTCGGGCACTGTGCGGAAATAGTATTCTGCTGGGTCAACCTCCTGCCCCGAAGCCAGTCGCTGCATCACCTCCGGTGGGCCATGGCGCAGGCCGCGGTTGCGGATCTGGATCACCACGCCGTCGTCGGTTTCCAGCGCATAGATGGCATCGGCGACGGTCACGCCGTCTGGCCGGGTCACCTGCCAATCGGCGGCATTGCCGATCAGCTTGCCCTTGATCAGCGGACCTTCCACGCGCCCGCCACCCACGATCGGGATGATGCGGCGGGTGCCGTCAAAAGTCTCACCAATGGGGATCGGCGGTTCGAGTTCACCATGCGCTTCGTAGACGAACTCAAGTCCGGGTTGGATCATGGCGCTGACACTCTCAACACAGGCTTGATCACGCGACCGGTTTCGCTCGCTTCGAAGGCTGCGTTGATATCGTCAAAGGCGAACATCTCCACCAGCCGGTGAAACGGATAGCGGCCTTCCACATGGTGCGCGATCAGTTCGGGGATGAAGACTTGCGGGTCGCTATCGCCTTCCAAAATGCCCATCACGCGCTTGCCGCCGCCCATCAGCGAGGTTTCGTTGAAATGGACCATGGCGTCGGCATCGGATGCGCCCACAAGGCCAAGGATACCGCGCGGGGCTAGTTGCTCGAACGCCAGTTCGATCAGCTTGCCAAGGCCAGTGGTGTCGAACGCATAGTTGAGGCCAGTGGGGCAAATCTCGCGCAGGGCGGCGGCCACATCAGCATCGCCCTTGATCGTATGCGTCGCCCCCAGTTCACGGGCGAGGGCGAGGCGATTTTCGTGCAGGTCTATCGCGATTATCGGATCGGCCCCGGCAATGCGCGCGGCCATGATGGCCGAAAGGCCCACCGCCCCTGCGCCGAACACCGCGATGGAGCGCCCCGATTTCACTGCCATCGAATTGAGCACCGCGCCCGCACCGGTCTGCAACCCGCAGCCGAGCGGTCCAAGCAGTTCGAGCGGCACATGCGCAGCAATGGTGGGCACTTTCACCACGTTGCGCGCGGTGGCCATCGCGTGGGTGGCGAACGAGGACTGGCCGAAGAAGTGGCTGTGGATCGGGCCGCTGTCCGTGCTGATCGCAGTGCTGCCATCAGGGCGGGCGCTCGCGAAGTTGTAAAGCCCGAAGGCGTAGCAATAGGCGGGCGCATGGTCGGCGCAGTTCAGGCATTCGCCGCAACTGGCAAACGACAGAACCACCGCATCGCCGGGGGCAACGTGGGTTACGCCTTCGCCGACGGCTGCAACGATGCCGGATCCTTCGTGGCCCAGCACCACCGGCAGCGGTACCGGCAACTGGCGGTCACGCACGGCCATATCGGTGTGGCACACGCCAGCGCCGACAATGCGCACCAGGACTTCGCCCGCGCGGGGTGCATCGATCTGCGCGTCTTCAATGGAGAAAGCTGAAGAGCCCTCACGGCAGATGGCGGCGCGAATATTGGTCATGCGGCAAGTTCCTTTTCAGCGAGCCCGATCTCATCGGCATTCGCCCAATTGCCGTGCAGGCCGAAGCGCAGGCGGATCGGGATGTTCACGGTTGCCACGGGGCCTTTTGCGATGTCGAGTGCATCAAAGATCAGGAGATCGCTGCGGTGGTCTTCAAGCCGGTTGCAGACCTGTACGATCCAGCCATCGCCTTCTGGTGCGTCTTTCGAGCGCGGGACAAAGCACGGTTCCTGCAGGCTGGAAACCGGGCCGCACCACCAGTGCTGTTCGAGGCCTGTCTCGAAGTCCTTGTGAAACAGGCAATTCATCAGCAACCCGCCCGCGCTGCCGCCGCGCAGCTCTACCGGGCGCTTCATGTCCATCTCAAGGAACCAGCCGTAGCGCGTCTTGCGCCCCACGAAGCGGTCGTCGATGCGGGGAAATTCTGATGCCGTGTCGGTCAGCCGCACAACTTCGGCAAAGTCCGTTCCGTTGCTGGCCATGTCCACCACCCAGTCGGTCGGGTAGCTCATTGCCTCTATGCCGTTAAAGGGCGCGCCGTGAACATCGGGGAAGAACGGGAACATGTTGTTCTTCGCCTCGCAGGTCACGAAGTGCACTTTCGTGCCTTCCTGCCATGCGTTCAGCACGTGGCTGGCAAAGCAATTGTCGCGCGTGAACCAGCGGATATCGTCGTTAGTCACACCATCGCGGCGCGGGATCACGCCCAGATGCACCGGCATCGTGGTGTCAAAGCCGAAATGCGGCATGCCCTTTTCCAGCCGCTCCCAGCTGCCGATCGATGGCACGATGTGCAGGACGAGGTAATCCTCGGTAATGCCGAAGTCGTGCATCATGCAGTAGTAGGGCACCTTGAACCACACTTCGCGGATCAACTCGCCCTCGGGGCTCACTTCCATGTACGTCACGTCATCGGTGCACAGCCCGCTCGCGGCATAACCGATGGCCACCATGTTGCCGGTCTTCGGATCGATCTTGGGGTGCGAAGTAAAAGTCTGCCCGGTCATCTTGCCGCCGAACTTCTCAAACCCGAACGTTTCCATCGTGGCCGGGTCCATGGTCAGCGCAGGACTGTCTTCCTTCATGGCCCAGAGCTTTCCGGCAAAGATGAAAGCGTTGGTGTTGGCGGTGGAGCGGTATTCGCCCTTCACGCTTTCATCATCGGTCAGCGGGTTGCGATAGGCCCCGAACAGCGCCTTTCCGGCGGCGTTTTCCAGCTTCCACTTGTCGGTCCTGGCCCAGCGCTGGCGGAAGTCTACCTGCCCATCATGGATGTGGAAGCGGGTGATCATGCCATCGCCGTTGAAGGCGATATCGTCGGCCAGCCGGGGAGGAAACTGCGGGTCGGGCTGGACGCGATAGAATGCGCCGTTTAATCCTGCCGGAATCATGCCTTCGTGCGCGAGGTCGGCAATGTCCGCCTCGATCCGCGATGGCGTGTTGAATCCCGTAAAGCTGGGGGTGTTCGGAAATTGGGCCATGGCATCCTCCTCGCAACATTGTATGTATTGCTAACAAATAGACAAGCGGATTTGCCAAGAGTTTCGGGAGCAGGGCATTGATCAGAGACAAGTTTGCCGATGCCATTGCGCCGGCCGGGCACACTGATGAAGCCGATGTTGGTGCAATCAACGATATTCTGGGCTTCCACATCCGTCTCGCGCACGGCGCGTGTCTGCGGCACTTCACCGAAACGTTCACCGATCTGGACCTGACGCAAAAGCAGGTCTCGGTGCTCTGGCTGGTCGATGATCACCCCGGCATCGCGCAGACCGACCTGGCCCAGCGCCTACGGATGGACCGCGCGACGACGATGGCCATCATCAACCGCCTGCAGGCCAAGCATTTTCTGCGCCGCGACCGCTCGCCCAAGGATGGCCGAAAGCAGGCGCTGTTCCTCCAGCCGGAAGGCCAGGCCATGCTCGCGCAGGCCAAAACCGCGATTGGAGAGCATGAGGCCTGGGTGAAAAGCCGCTTTTCCGACAAGGAAGTGAAGCAGCTCATTGAACTGCTTTCGCGAATCCACGAATAAGTTATAAGCGATAGCAATTAACAGTTTGGACGAGGACCAAGGGCCGCATGACACAGACCCCGCGCGAGGTGATCGAGCAGACGCCGATGGGCGCGCGCCAATGGATTGTGGTTATCCTGATGGTGCTGTTGAACGCGCTTGATGGGTTTGACGTTCTGTCGAGCGCCTTTGCCGCACCAGGGATCACCGCCGATTGGGGCATTGCCCGCCCGGCGCTGGGCGTGGTGCTTTCGGCCGAACTGCTTGGCATGGGCTTTGGTTCTGTGTTGCTGGGCGGGGCGGCAGATCGGTATGGCCGCAAATTCACGATGATCGCCTGCCTCGTGCTGATGGCGATTGGCATGTATCTGGCGAGCATTGCGGCGTCGGTTCAGCCGATGGTTGCCTACCGGTTCCTTACCGGCATCGGCATCGGCGGAATGCTCACCACCACCAACGCGGTGGTCGCCGAAAGTACCAACAGCCGTTGGCGCTCTGTTGCCATTGCGGTTTATGTGGCGGGCTATCCGCTGGGCGCGATCATCGGCGGAATTGCGGCATCGGAATGGCTGCTACCCACCTATAGCTGGCACGCCGTGTTCGTGTTCGGCGCGGTGGTGACCGCAGTTCTGATCCCCGTCATTCTGCTGCTGGTGCCCGAAACAGCGGCCTATTGGGCAACGAAGCGCAATCTGGCGGGCGTAAACCGCACGCTCGCCGCTTTCGGCAAGCCTGCCATCAGCGATCTGCCAGTGATCGTGGCGGGCGCCGCCAAGCCGCGCGTAACCGATATCCTGTCCAACCCGAAACTGCGCCCGGTCACCCTGCTGTTATCGTTCGGCTACACATTCCACTGCATCACTTTCTATTACATCCTGAAGTTTGGCGTGCAGATCGTGTCGGATTATCCGCCGGGCTATCCTCCATCGCAGGCGGCCACCGTGCTGACATACGCCAACGTCGGTGGTTTCCTCGGTAGCGCGCTTTTCGGCTTCGTGATGGCGCGGCTTGGGGTCAGGTGGCCAACCGCATTGATGTTGCTGATTGGCGCGATGATGGTGACCTACTTCGGCACTGGCCGTGACACCCTGAAAGCGTGGCAATGGGCGACGATGATCGCCGGTTTCTTCACCAATGCGGCGATCAGCGGCTATTACGCCGCCTTTGCGCGCGGCTTCCCGGCGTATGCGCGGGCCACCGGTACCGGTTTCGCGCTAGGGGTGGGGCGACTGGGCGCTGCGGGCAGTCCGTTGCTGGCGGGCACCCTTTTTGGCTGGCTGGGAGACGACCAACTGCTGACGGTGTCGATCATCATGGCGATGGGCTCGGTTATCAGCCTTGCGCTGTTTCTGATGCTGCCCGAACGTGATGGCGATGACGTGATGTCGGAGTAGCTTGCCAAATGAGATCACTTCAAGATCTGTAACCGGATCGGAGGGACGAAATGTGCGTGATCAGAAGCCTAGTTTCGCCTCTCGTTTGCATGGCCCTGCTGTGGGGGAGTTACGGGGGAGCTTCCGCAAAGTCGCCCCAGGATTCGCGAGAGTCGGAAAGCGTATCGCCGCTGGTCTGGGACGGCCACAACGACGTCCCTGAACAGCTGCGCGAACGTCGCAAGGACGTGCTGGAAGGCTTTGACTTCAATGACACACGCCCCACGAATGGTGAGAGCGGCATGATGACCGACCTGCCCAGGATGCGCGCCGGGAACGTCGGGGCGCAGTTCTGGTCAGTCTATGTCTCGGCCAATTTATCCGAACCGCAGGCGGTGCAGGCAACGCTAGAACAGATCGACGTGATGAAGCGCCTGTTCGCGCGGCACCCGGCAGAAATGCAGTTCTGCACCGACACCGCATGTGTTGAAAGAGCGTGGAAATCAAAGAAGATAGCCTCACTCCTCGGCATGGAGGGTGGCCACTCCATCGGTGGGTCGCTGGCCGTGCTGCGCCAGATGCACAGCCTTGGCGCACGGTACATGACGCTCACCCACTTCAAGAACACCGCCTGGGCCGATAGCGCCACCGATGCCCCCGCGCATGATGGCCTCACCCCATTCGGCGAACAGGTGGTGCGCGAAATGCAGCGGCTGGGCATGCTGGTCGATCTGGCGCACGTGAGCGAGGCGACGATGCGCGATGCGCTGGCGCTTAAAGGCCCGCCGCCGATTGTCAGCCATTCCAATGCGCGCGCGATCAACCATCATTCGCGCAATGTCTCGGACGAAACGCTGAAAGCTATCGGGGCCGCTGGCGGCATCGTGATGGTGAACTTCTATCCGCCCTATGTGGTCGAAGCCGCGCGCCAATGGTCGGCAGCACGCGATGCGCAAGTCGCAAAGGCCAAGGCGCTCAACCGTGGCGATCCGGCCGCAGAAGCCGCTGATCTGGCCGCTTGGGACAAGGCCAATCCGATGCCGCGCGGCACCTTGGGCGATGTGGCAGACCATATCCAGCATATCGCCAAGCTGATCGGTGTGGATCATGTTGGCTTGGGTGGTGATCTTGATGGGGTTGAAACCACAGTCGTCGGGCTTGAGGACGTTGCCACTTATCCAGCGCTGTTTACAGAATTGGCCCGGCGCGGCTGGTCAAAATCCGATCTTGAAAAGCTGGGAAGCCGGAACATGTTGCGGGTGATGAAGGCCGCTGAAGCCCACGCTACTGCGCATCGTGCCGATCTGCCATTGGAAAGCCCAACGACGTTCTGATGCCATGCTGCGCAATTCCCGCAGAAAGCCTCTCGACGGAGGCCCTCGATCCGGGCAGAATTAGTTTGGTTCAATAACAATATGGACGGAGAGTTCCCGATGTTTACCCACACATTTCTTGGCACCAATGACGTTGAAAAGTCGCGCCAGTTCTACACTGCGGTCATGGGCGCTTTGGGCCACACCACAGCGGTGCCACTGCCTATGGGAACGGTTTTTCCCTCTGCTGCAGGGTCGCTGATCGTTGGCAAGCCGGCCAATGGCGAAGCGCATACGGTTTCGAACGGGCACACTTTGGGTTTCAAGGCCACGGATTCGGGCGCAGTTGATGCGTTCCATGCTGCAGGTCTTGCCAATGGCGGGACGTGCGAAGGTGCACCGGGCGTGCGCGTGAATGCACCTGGCCAGCAGTATGGCGCCTATCTGCGTGATCCTGATGGCAACAAGATTTGCGCCTTTGCGCCTAACTCTAATGCCTGATTTCCTGCACATTTTCGGCTTTCGTTGAGTTAAATTCGTTGCAGGGCAGGGATTTAAGTCTCTGCCCTGCACCGTTTTCAAAATCTGTTCAGCGCGCTCCGGCACCATTTGACCGATTGCTGCGTTATAGCGCTCATGAAGCGATCCATCGGGCCATTTTTGATTTTGCCTGCCATCGTGGGACTGGCCGGGTGCTCTGATGCACCGGATGGCGGCAAACCGGTCCGGACAGCGGATGCGATTGCGGTCAATCCTTCGCCTTCCCTTATCACGGTGCCGGTTGAGGCCGATCTTGCCGATCTTTCTCGTGTGCTGGAGCGGGAGATACCGCATGAGCTTTGGACTATAGACAAGCCGGGACACACTTGTGTGAAAAGCAAGGGCGTGGACATTGGCATTGCCACGATAAAGACGCCCAAGCTCAAATGCCGAATTCTGGGCAGCGTAACGCGCGGCCCGATGCAGCTTGAAGGCGCAGGCCGGGATATCCGGATTGCCATACCGCTTTACGCGCGCATCAGGGCAGAAAACGTGGCCGGATTGATTGATGAGACCGCAACTGCGCAAGCCATGGCCTATGCGCAGATTGCCATCGACATTGCCGAGGACTGGAGTCCGCGCGGGAAAGTGGACATCAGCTATAGCTGGAAAGATGCGCCGCACGTCGATTTCATGGGGCAGCGCATCGAATTCGCCGACAAGGCTGACGAAAAGCTCGCCCCGGTGATCGCCAAGCTTGAGCGCGATCTGCCTGGGGAATTGGGCAAGTTGCACTTGCGCGAAGCAGTGGCAGAGGCGTGGTCGCAGGCTTTCACCACGGTATCGCTCAACCGCGAAAACCCGGCGGTCTGGATGCGCATCACACCCCGTCAGCTTCAATTTGGCGGGTACGAAGTGGCGGGCGGCAAACTCCGCATGAATCTGGGGCTGCAGGCGCTGACAGAGACCTTTGTGGGGGATCGTCCAGCCGCACCGCAACCTGTACCGCTGCCGCCAATGCGCCGATTGCAGAAAGCTGGCGGGAAGCTGGAGTTCTTCTTTCCTGTCTTTGCCGATTATCGTGTTCTGGAACCCGTGCTGATGGAGGCCCTGGTCAAGCGCTCGGCGCGTCCTTTTGATGTGCCGGGCATTGGACCTGTCATGGCACAGTTCAAGGCTGTGGAGATATTTGGCACCAAAGGCGGAAGGATTGCGGTCGGCCTCAATTTCGTTGCTCGGCCACAGTCCGGCGGTGAAACTGCCAGCGGAACAGTGTGGCTGACTGGCAAACCAGTAAATGCCAAGGATTCACGCCGGGTAGGCTTTGAAGACATGAGTGTTACCGGCACGACCGACATGAAAGGCGGCGATCTGCTGATCAATCTGGTCAATGCGCCGGGTGTCGTTCAGTATCTCGCGGCGTCGCTCACGCAGAATTTTGAAAAGGATTATGCCGAGTTGCTCGGCAAGGTGGACAGGGCGATCGAAACAAAGCGCAAAGGGGCGTTCATCATTGAGGCCGATGTCTTGCGTACGCGCTCTGGCCAGTTGCAGGCAGC
Organism: Novosphingobium sp.; assembly: GCA_041639635.1. GTDB lineage: Bacteria > Pseudomonadota > Alphaproteobacteria > Sphingomonadales > Sphingomonadaceae > Novosphingobium. The sequence continues at coordinate 13,942 of JBEQBV010000021.1, read as the reverse complement.
GGGGCAGGGCCTTTATCTGCCAGTCTGGGCAGAAGGGACAGCGAGCGTTCGTGTGGTCAACTGATGTTTACGAATCCGTGATATCGTAAGGAACAAGGTCCCGGGTATGCGGGTCGACCACGATGGCGCGGTCGCTTGGCGGGAAGGCACGCTGATCGCACTTGTCGCGCGGGCAGATGCGGCAGGAAATGCCGATGCGAGTGACTGCCTCAGGCCGAGCCAGATTGATTCCATCGGCATAGATGAACTCGTCAGCCAGCGCCGCCTCGCAGCCCAGCGCCACGGCATAGCGGCGCGGGGTGCGGTAGTAGCTGCCAGACGGTTTCACCAGGCCCTTGGCGATAGACACATAGCGCACGCCATCGGGCATTTCTGCGGCCTGCACGTGGATACGGTCAGGGATCGCCACGGCTTCATGTACCACCCATAGTGGGCAGGCACCGCCGAAACGGGCGAACTGCAGGCGGGTGGCGGAATGGCGCTTGGTGATGTTGCCCGCCATGTCCACGCGGCAGAAGAACATCGGAATTCCGCGCGCTTGCGGGCGTTGCAGGGTTGAGAGGCGGTGGCAGACCTGTTCGAAGCTGGCGCCGAACAATTGGCGCAACTGGTCGATGTCGTGGCGCAATTCGCGCGCACGATTACGAAACCATTCATAAGGCATGATCAGCGCGCCCGCTGCATAGTTGCCGAGTCCGACGGTGAGCAATTGCCGGGCAGCGTTGGACTGTAGGGTAGCGTCGCAGACGATTGTGCTGATTTCTTCCCGTAGAGCTTCGGCCGCGAGCTGGTAAGCCATCTGAAAGCGGGCGGATTCGATCGGCTGGTTCGGATCAATGGACAAGCGGCGCGTATCCGGGTCAAACCGTCGCATCGCGCCGCCACTTACCTGTTCAACTGCAATGCCACGGCTCTCCAGCCAGATCGCCATCTGCGCCGAGGTTGGTGTCATGCCGGTGCCCGAAAGGCGCACGGCGAGGCGCTCTGCGGCGCGGTCAATTGTGTCTACATAGTTGTTGGCACGGTGGAACCAATCACGCACTTCCTCCCACGGCAAACGCCCGCCGGAAATGTTGTCTGATCCCAGCGCTTCGTCGATGGCTTCAAGGCGCTGTACCGAGCGGCGATGTTCGTCCCACAATTGAGCGAAAGCTTGGGCGAAGGCGGGGTATTGCTCTGCCACGCGCTCCACCTGATCGCCGGGAAGCATCTGGCCCAGCATAGGATCGGCCGTGGCATCGCGCAGCGCCGAGAGCACCGGCTCCACGCGGTCGGCTGCAAAATCCTGCCATTCGACCGGGAAGCCTTGCTGCAACCGGTCGGTCAGGGCCGGAGTGAGTGGACGTTCGTCATTCTCTATCTGCGAAAGATACGAAGCGCTGATGCCAAGCAGCGCCGCCATCTCACCCTGACGCAGCTTGCGCGCCGTGCGCAATGCCTTGAGTTGTTCGCCTGCGAAGAGGCGGCGTCTGGCCATCTAACAAGTCCTGTTTTGCAAAGTTCGCCTTCGCAAGTTTGCAGAATAACATTGGACTTGGCAACCTGTGTGGCGCAGTTGGTGCACCGATCCATGATCCCAGCCTTCGCCGGGGCGTGGTTGCGGCTCCGGTTCGCGTCTCGGGGAGGAGAAGCGCGCCGGAGCTCGCAGAAGGTTCGGGTTTGACGATTGAAGAGAGGGTAGCCACGCATGTCCGCCAATATTGCCGAGATGGAAAAGCGACGTCAGGCAGCGCGCATGGGTGGCGGGCAAAAGCGCATTGATGCGCAGCACGCCAAGGGCAAGCTGACCGCGCGCGAACGGTTGAAGGTTCTGCTCGACGAAGGCAGCTTCGAAGAAGTCGATATGTATGTCGAACACAACTGCGTCGATTTCGGCATGCCCGATACGGTTATTCCGGGCGATGGCGTGGTGACCGGTTCGGGCACGATCAATGGCCGTCTGGTCTATGTGTTCAGCCAGGATTTTACCGTATTCGGCGGTTCGCTTTCGGAACGCCACGCGCAGAAAATCTGCAAGGTCATGGACATGGCGCTCAAGGTTGGCGCGCCGGTGATCGGGCTGAATGATTCGGGCGGCGCGCGCATTCAGGAAGGCGTGGCATCGCTTGGCGGCTATGCCGAAGTGTTCCAGCGCAATGTGTTGGCATCGGGCGTGGTGCCGCAGCTTTCGCTGATCATGGGGCCATGTGCGGGCGGCGCGGTTTACAGCCCTGCCATGACCGACTTCATCTTCATGGTGAAGGACAGTTCCTACATGTTCGTCACCGGCCCCGATGTGGTCAAGACCGTGACGAACGAAGTGGTGACGCAAGAAGAGCTGGGCGGTGCGGTAACGCACACGACCAAGACTTCAGTTGCCGACCTTGCGCTGGAAAACGATATCGAGGCGCTGCTGGCGGCACGTGATTTCTTCGATTACCTGCCGCTGTCGAACCGCCACGATGTGCCCGAGCGGCCCACGTCCGACCCCTATGACCGGCTGGAACACAGCCTCGACAGCATCGTGCCCGCATCGGCCAACCAGCCCTATGACATGCACGAAGTGATCCGCAAGACGGTGGACGAGGGCGAGTTCTTCGAAGTTCAGCCCCGCCACGCTGGCAATATCATCGTCGGCTTCGGGCGCGTGGAAGGCCGCACTGTGGGCATCGTCGCCAACCAGCCGATGGTTCTGGCCGGCGTGCTCGATATCAATTCGTCCAAGAAGGCCGCGCGGTTCGTGCGTTTCTGCGATGCTTTTAACATCCCGATCGTGACCTTTGTCGATGTTCCCGGCTTCCTTCCCGGTACCGCACAGGAACACAACGGCATCATCAAACACGGCGCAAAGCTGCTGTTCGCCTATGCCGAAGCAACCGTGCCCAAGATCACGGTGATCACCCGCAAGGCATATGGCGGTGCTTATGACGTGATGGCGTCCAAGCATCTGCGCGGCGATCTCAACTATGCTTGGCCCACCGCCGAAATCGCGGTGATGGGTGCCAAGGGCGCGGTCGAGATCATCTTCCGTGGCCTTTCCGCCGAAGAGCAGGCTGTGAAGACGAAGGAATACGAAGACCGCTTCGCCAACCCGTTCGTGGCGGCAAGCAAGGGCTTTGTCGATGAGGTGATCCATCCGCACTCGACCCGCCGCCGTATCGCGCTTGGTCTGCGCAAGCTCAAGAACAAGAGCTTGGAAAACCCATGGAAGAAGCACGACAACATCCCGCTGTGATGGTTGTTGGCCAAGAGGAAATTGACATGACCGATATCTACATCGTTTCCGGCGCGCGTACTGCCATCGGGTCTTTCGGCGGCGGGCTTGCTTCGCTGCGTCCGGCCGAGACCGGCGCGATTGTTATCAAGGAAGCCATTGCCCGCGCCGGGATCACGGCGGACAAGGTCCAGAACGTGGTGATCGGCACCGTCGTGCCCACGCAGCCAAAGGACGCCTATGTCAGCCGCGTGGCTGCGGTGAATGCGGGCATTCCGATTGAAGCGCCCGCGATGAACGTCAATCGCCTGTGCGGCTCGGGCCTGCAGGCCATCGTCTCGGCAGCGCAGGGCATTGCGCTGGGCGAACAGGACATTGCCATCGGCGGCGGCGCGGAATCGATGTCAAACGCGCCGCACATGGTGTTGACCGCGCGCAATGGCCAGAAGATGGGCGATCAGGTGCTGATGGACGCGATGCTGGGCGCGCTGCACGATCCGTTCGAAGGCATCCACATGGGCGTCACGGCTGAAAACGTAGCCGAGCGTTTGAAGGTCAGCCGCGAGGACCAGGACGCGCTTGCCGCAGAAAGCCAGAAGCGCGCAGCCGCTGCCATCGCGGCAGGCTACTTCAAGGAACAGATCGTTCCAGTCGAGATCAAGACACGCAAGGGTGTGACGGTATTCGACACCGACGAGCACGTGCGCGGCGAAACGACGGTTGAAAGCCTCGCGGGCCTCAAGCCGGTGTTTAAGAAGGACGGCACCGTCACCGCAGGCAACGCCAGCGGCATCAACGATGGCGCGGCAGCGGTCGTGCTGGCCAGCGGCCAGGCCGTTGAAGAGCATGGGTTGAAGCCGATGGCCAAGATCCTTGGCTGGGGCCATGCGGGCGTTGAACCGAACGTCATGGGTCTGGGGCCGGTCAAGGCCGTGCCGGTGGCGCTGCAGCGCGCCGGGCTGACGCTCGACCAGATCGACATTATCGAGAGCAACGAGGCGTTTGCGGCGCAGGCTTGCGGCGTGGCCAAGGAACTGGGCTTCGATCCGGCCAAGACCAACGTCAACGGCTCAGGCATCTCGCTCGGCCACCCCATCGGCGCGACCGGCGCGATCCTCACGATCAAGGCGATGTACGAACTGCACCGCACCGGTGGCCGCTATGGCCTGATCACGATGTGCATCGGCGGCGGTCAGGGCATCGCCATGGTCATCGAGAAGGTCTGATCTGGGTGGACCTGTTCGGAATCATATGGCTCGCAATCATAGCGTTTGCCGTTTTCTGGCAGGCGTCATGGACGTTGAGAGCGTTCCGCACAGGTTCAGCCACTTACTATTTTCGGCATGAGTTTTCCCGCGTTGAGCAGCCCTTCCAATTTTGGATGCTGGTCGCCTCGCGGATCGTAGGAATCTTTGTGGCGGGGGCACTCTTTGTGCTGGGTTTGCAGGTGTTTAGGAATTTATGATGAAGCTCGGCAGACTGAACCATATCGGCGTTGCGACGCCGTCCATCGCGGAAAGCACTGTGTTCTGGCGCGATGTGATGGGCGCCACGAAGATCCACGAGCCGTTCGACCTGCCCGAACAGGGCGTGAAGGTGTGCTTTGTCGATACACCGGGCGCAGACGGCGCGCTGAACGGCACGCAGATCGAGCTGATCGAGCCCCTGCCGGGCAATGCCGGGATTGCCGCTTTCCTCGCCAAGAACCCGGCAGGCGGGCAGCACCACATGTGCTATGAAGTGCCCGATATCCACGCGGCCAAGGCGGCGTTCGAGGCATTGGGCAAACGTGTGCTGGGCGAGCCGCGGATCGGCGCGCATGGGACGCTGATCTTCTTCGTCCACCCCAAGGACATGGGCGGTGTGCTGACCGAGATCATGGAGACGCCGAAAGAGGCGCGCCATTGAGTAAAAAAAAGGAACCGTCACCCTGAACTTGTTTCAGGGTCCATCGTGCAACTCAGCACGGCGGTTCGTGTGGCGAAATGGATGCTGAAACAAGTTCAGCATGACGATGTTGTAGGAATGATCCGATGAGCGACAAAACGCTGCAGGACTGGCAGGCCGCCGCCTCGAAGGAAGTGAAGGGCAAAGACCTCACGTGGCAGACGCCCGAAGGCATTGCCGTCAAGCCGCTCTACACCGCCGAGGACGTCACCGTCGATCCCGGCCTGCCCGGCTTCGCGCCGTTCACACGCGGCGTGCGCGCCTCGATGTATGCCGGCCGCCCATGGACGATCCGCCAGTATGCGGGCTTCTCCACCGCCGAGGAATCGAACGCCTTCTACCGCCGCAATCTTGCGGCAGGGCAAAAGGGCCTGTCGGTCGCCTTCGACCTTGCCACGCACCGTGGCTATGATTCCGACCACCCTCGCGTAACCGGCGACGTTGGCAAGGCAGGCGTGGCTATCGACTCCGTCGAGGACATGAAGATCCTGTTCGACGGCATCCCGCTCGATCAGATGTCGGTATCGATGACCATGAACGGCGCGGTGATCCCGATCCTCGCCTTCTTCATCGTGGCCGGTGAAGAGCAGGGCGTCAGCCGCGCGCAGCTTGATGGGACCATCCAGAACGACATCCTCAAGGAGTTCATGGTCCGCAACACCTACATCTACCCGCCCGAACCCTCGATGCGGATCATCTCGGACATCTTCGGCTACACCAGCCGCGAAATGCCCAAGTTCAACTCGATCTCGATTTCCGGCTATCACATGCAGGAAGCCGGCGCGACGCAGGTGCAGGAACTGGCCTTCACCATCGCCGACGGCATGGAATACGTGAAGTACGGCGTGGCCTCGGGCCTCGATATTGACAAGTTTGCAGGCCGCCTGTCGTTCTTCTTCGCCATCGGCATGAACTTCTTCATGGAAGTGGCCAAACTGCGCGCCGCCCGCGTGCTGTGGCATCGCGTGATGACGAAGCTGGGTGCCAAGGACGAACGCTCCAAGATGCTGCGCACCCACTGCCAGACCTCGGGCGTCAGCTTGCAGGAGCAGGACCCCTACAACAACGTCATCCGCACCACGATCGAGGCGATGGCCGCGATGCTGGGCGGCACGCAGTCGCTCCACACCAACGCGCTTGACGAAGCCATCGCGCTGCCGACCGACTTTTCCGCCCGCATCGCGCGCAACACACAGATCGTGATCCAGGAAGAGACGGGCATGTGCAACGTGGTCGACCCATTGGGCGGGTCGTACTACATCGAGAGCCTGACGCAGGAACTGGTCGACAAGGCCTGGGAGATCATCGAACGCGTCGAGAGCGAAGGCGGCATGGCCAAGGCCGTCGCGGCCGGATGGCCCAAGGCGATGATCGAGGAAGCGGCTGCTGGCCGTCAGGCACGCGTCGACCGGGGCGAGGACGTGATCGTGGGCGTCAATAAGTACCGCCTCGCCAGCGAAGACCTGCTCGAAACGCTCGAAGTCGATAACGACAAGGTCCGCCAGGGCCAGATCGCCCGCCTGAAATGGGTGCGCGAAAACCGTGACGAAACCAAGTGCCGCGCCGCGCTCAACGCGCTGACCGAAGGCGCAAAGACCGGTGGCAACCTGCTGGAACTCGCCGTGGAAGCTGCCCGTCATCGCGCCACATTGGGCGAGATTTCGGACGCGATGGAAGTGGTGTTTGGCCGCCACGGCACGTTCCCTACGCCGGTCAAGGGCGTTTATGGCTCGGCCTATGCCGGTGACAACCGCTATCAGCAGGTCGTCGATGGCGTCGAAGCCGTTACCCGCCGCCTTGGCCGCACACCGCGTATGCTGGTGGCCAAGATGGGGCAGGATGGCCATGATCGCGGCGCAAACGTGATCGCCTCGGCCTTTGGCGACATGGGCTTTGACGTGACTTCGGGGCCGCTGTTCCAGACGCCTGAGGAAGCGGCGAAGCTGGCCATAGAGAAGGATGTCGACGCCATTGGCGCATCATCGCTCGCAGCAGGCCACAAGACGCTGATTCCCGAACTGATCGGCCACCTGCGCGCGGCTGGCCGCAGCGACATCAAGGTCGTGGCAGGGGGCGTGATCCCGCCGCAGGATTATGACTTCCTGCGCGAAGCCGGGGTTCAGGGCATCTACGGTCCGGGGTCCAACGTGGTCGAATGTGCTGCCGACATGCTGCGGCTCCTTGGCCACAATATGCCGCCGCTGGGTAGCGAGATCGAAGCAGCGTGATAGATTCGCGTAACAACGCGAAGGAGAGATGCCATGACGCAGAAGCTTGAAACGCTGTCAGTCCACGCAGGGTGTGAGCCTGATCCGACGACGAATGCGCGGATCACGCCGATTTACCAGACGGCCAGCTACGTGTTCGACAGTGCCGAGCATGCCGCGAACCTGTTCGCGCTGGCCGAGTTCGGCAACATCTACACGCGCATCATGAACCCCACCAATGCGGCGCTCGAAGCCAAGATTGCGGCGCTTGAGGGCGGGGTAGGTGCACTTGGCGTCGCTTCAGGCCATGCCGCGCAGTTCATCGTGTTCCACACACTGATGGAACCTGGCTGCGAGATCGTGGCGGCCAAAAAGCTTTACGGCGGCACGCTCAACCAGTTTGCGCACAGCTTTGCCAAGTTCGGCTGGAAGGCGATATTCGTCGATGCCGATGATCCCGCAGCCGTTGCCGCCGCGATCACCGACAAGACGCGCGGCGTGTTCATCGAAAGCCTCGCCAACCCCGGCGGCGTGGTGCAGGACATCGCGGCGATTGCCGAAGTCGCCCACGCCGCTGGCGTGCCGCTGATCGTCGACAACACGATGGCGAGCCCAGCTTTGTGCCGCCCGATCGAACATGGCGCAGACATTGTCGTCCATTCCTGCACCAAGTTCCTCAACGGCCACGGCAATTCCATTGGTGGTCTGATCGTGGATTCGGGCAAGTTTGATTGGGCGGCGAGTGACAAGTTCCCCTCGCTCACTCAACCCAACCCGAGCTACCACGGCGCGGTGCTGACCGAGGCGCTGAAGCCCGTCGGCCCCATCGCCTTCATCATCGGCTGCCGCGTGCTGGGCCTGCGCGATCTTGGGCCGTCGATGGCACCGATGAATGCGTTCCTGACGCTGACCGGTATGGAAACATTGGCACTACGCATGGAGCGGCACTGCAGCAATGCGCTGCATCTGGCGCAGTGGCTGCAGAACCATCCCAAGGTGGCGTGGGTTTCCTATGCCGGCCTTCCGGAAGATCCCTATCACCAGTTGGCCCAGCAGTACCTCGGCGGCAAGGGCGGCGCGGTGTTCACCTTCGGCGTGAAGGGCGGCTACGAGGCGGGCGTGAAGCTCGTCCAGTCGGTCAAGCTGTTCAGCCACCTCGCCAACATCGGCGACACCCGCTCGCTGATCATCCACCCCGCTTCCACCACACACAGCCAGTTGGGAGAGGCGGAATTGGTTGCCGCAGGCGCCGGGCCAGACACAGTGCGCGTCTCGGTGGGCATCGAGCATATCGATGACATCGTGGCCGATTTGGCGCAGGCGCTGGAACTGGTGTGAGCTTGGCCTTCTCCTCCCTCTTCCCCGTCGCCCCGGGCTTGACCCGGGGCCCCGCTGCCTTTTTCGGCGGTGCGGAGAAAGCGGGACCCCGGGTCAAGCCCGGGGTGACGGATCAAGGAAGTTCATGACGTGACTGAACGACGCTCGAAAGATCTGCCGAGGTGGGCGCGAGTCTTGATTATGGTGATGCTTCTGATTGCAGTCACTTTCAGTCTCGGCAACGTTTTCGTCTGGTACATGGGACCATGTCCCGCGTTTTCCAGTAATACTGATTGTCACTGGTCGTCGACTAAAACGCTCTGGCTTTTTCCAGGCTCACAAATCGTAACTGTTACAGCGTTGATTTTCATCGTTCGCGCTCTTCGCAAGTGGACTACTTCCTAATGTTCAAGAAAATCCTCATCGCCAACCGTGGTGAAATTGCCTGCCGTGTGATCAAGACGGCCCGTCGCATGGGTATCCAGACGGTGGCAGTCTATTCCGATGCAGATGCGCGCGCGCCGTTCGTGCAGATGGCCGATGAAGCCGTGCATATCGGGCCTGCGCCTGCCGCGCAGTCCTATCTGATCGCGGACAAGATCATCGCGGCGTGCAAGCAGACCGGCGCGGATGCGGTGCATCCGGGCTATGGTTTCCTGTCAGAGCGCACCTCGTTTGCCGAGGCGCTGGCGGCTGAAGGCATCGCCTTTGTCGGCCCTCCGGTGAACGCCATTGCCGCGATGGGTGACAAGATCGAATCCAAGAAGCTGGCGATGAAGGCTGGCGTGAACGTCGTGCCCGGCTTCGTGGGCGAGATCGACAATACCGAACATGCGGTGCGGATTTCCGAGGAGATCGGCTATCCGGTGATGATGAAGGCGTCGGCTGGCGGTGGCGGCAAGGGTATGCGCCTTGCCTACAACGAGCAGGACGTGCGCGAGGGCTTTGAAGCCACCAAGCGCGAGGGGCTCAATTCGTTCGGCGATGACCGTGTGTTCATCGAGAAGTTCATCCTCAACCCGCGCCACATCGAGATCCAGATCCTCGGCGACCAGCACGGCAACATTCTTTACCTGAACGAGCGTGAATGCTCGATCCAGCGCCGTCACCAGAAGGTGGTGGAAGAAGCGCCATCGCCCTTCGTCACGCCCAAGATGCGCAAGGCGATGGGCGAGCAGTGCGTCGCGCTGGCCCGCGCGGTGGGCTATTACTCGGCAGGCACGGTGGAACTGATCGTCTCGGGCGCGGACCCGAGCGGTGAAAGCTTCTACTTCCTCGAAATGAACACCCGCCTGCAGGTGGAACACCCCGTCACCGAGGCGATCACCGGCATCGATCTGGTCGAGCAGATGATCCGCGTGGCCGCTGGCGAAAAGCTTGAGCTGACGCAGGATGACATCGGCATTGACGGTTGGGCGATCGAAAACCGCGTCTATGCCGAAGACCCTTATCGCGGCTTCCTGCCCTCGACCGGGCGCCTGATCCGCTACAACCCGCCGCTGGCTGGCTGGACTGACGACGGCCAGGCCAACGGGCGGCGCGGCGTTGATGGCGTGCGCGTAGACGACGGCGTCTATGAAGGCGGCGAAGTTTCGATGTTCTATGACCCGATGATCGCCAAGCTGGTGACTTGGGGTAAAACGCGCGATGAGGCAGCGGACAAGCAGATCGCGGCGCTTGATGCGTTTGAAATCGAGGGCCTTGGCCACAACATCGATTTCGTCTCGGCCATCATGCAGCATCCGCGCTTCCGCTCGGGCGAACTGACCACCGGTTTCATCGCCGAGGAATATCCCGATGGCTTCCACGGCGCAGCAACGTCTGACGAGTTGAAGGAAACGCTGTCCGCGCTGGCAGGCTTCCTTGCCACGGCCCGCGCCGACCGCGCCCGCCGCGTGGACCAGCAACTGGGTGACGAGCTTGATCCGCCCTACGAATGGGCGGTGAAGATCGGCGATGTGACTTATGCCGTTACGCTCGACGAAGATGAAGTGACGGTGGACGGCAAGGCCATCGACCTCGCGCTGGAATACACGCCGGGCGACCGGATCGTGCATTGCGAGATCGACGACAAGCCGCTGTCGGTGAAGGTCGAACCCACCCGCGCCGGCTTCAAGCTGACCACGCGCGGTGCGATTCAGCAGGTGCAGGTCCTGCCCGCCCACATCGCGCCCTACACGCAGCACATGATCGAAAAGATCCCGCCCGATCTTTCCAAGTTCCTGATCTGCCCGATGCCTGGTCTGCTCGTCACGCTCAACGTGGGCGAGGGCGATACGGTGGAAGCGGGGCAGCCGCTCGCCGTGGTCGAAGCGATGAAGATGGAAAACATCCTGCGCGCGGAGAAGGCGGGCCGGGTTAAGTCGGTCAACGCCAAGGCGGGCGATAGTCTGGCGGTGGATGCGATTATTCTTGAGATGGAGTGAGGCCTCGGCGCGGTCGCGCTGTGTCTCCACCACCCCCAACCCCCTCCTCTGAAGAGGAGGGGGCTTTTTTATGCGCGGAAAATCTTTCCCGGATTGAACAGGTTGTCCGGATCGAGCGCCTGCTTGACCATGCGCATCACCGCCACCGCATCTTCACCCAGTTCATCGATCAGGCACTGCTGCTTGCCGATGCCGATGCCGTGCTCTCCCGTGCAAGTGCCGTCCATCGCCAGCGCACGGGCGACCATGCGGTGGTTGAGCGCCTCGACCTCGGCCATCTCCTCCGGCGCGTTCGGGTCTATCGAGAAGATCAGGTGGAAATTGCCATCTCCTACGTGCCCGACAATGGTTGCCGGCACACTGCATTCGTCCAGTTCCGCGCGCGTGGCGAGGATGCATTCGGCCAAACGGCTCATCGGCACGCAAACATCGGTGGTCAGGCCGATGGCGCCGGGGCGCAGGTTGACGGCTGCGTAATAGGCTTCATGCCGCGCGCGCCACAGGCGGTTGCGATCCTCGGCCAGCGTCGCCCACTGGAACTCCCCGCCGCCGTTGGATGCCGCCAGTGCCTTCACTGTCTCCACCTGCTCGGCCACGCCCGCCGCGCTGCCGTGGAATTCGAAGAACAGCGTTGGCACTTCGGGCAGGCCCAGCTTGCTGCGCAAATTCACCGCGCGCACCTGCATCACATCGAGCAGTTCGATCCGCGCCATCGGCACGCTGCAGTGGAAAGCCTGCACCACCGTCTCCACCGCGCCCGCCAATGTCTCGAACGGGCACGTGGCGGCCAGAATCGCTTCGGGTACTGGGTGCAAGCGCAGCGTGATGCCGGTGATGACACCCAAGGTGCCTTCAGACCCGATGTAAAGGCGCGTCAGGTCGTATCCCGCGGCAGACTTCTTCGCGCGTCTGCCGGTGCGGATGACTTTGCCCTGCGCGGTAACAACCTCCAGCCCCAGCACCGCCTCGCGCATTGTGCCATACCGGACCGCATTGGTGCCCGATGCCCGGGTTGAAGCCATCCCGCCGATGGTAGCATTCGCCCCCGGATCGATCGGAAAGAACAGGCCGGTATCGCGCAAATGCGCGTTCAACGCTTCGCGCCGGATGCCGGGCTGCACGGTGCAATCGAAGTCTGCGTGGTTCACACTCAGCACCTCGTCCATGCGCGAAAGGTCGAGGCTGACGCCACCTTCCAGCGGCAGGGTGTGCCCTTCCAATGAGGTCCCCGCCCCGTAGGGCACGATGGCCACGCCCGCCTCTCGGCACAAGTTCACGCAATCGACGACGTCTTGCGTTGATTCGGCGAAGACCACCGCATCGGGCAGGACCGTAGCATACTGCGATTCACTCGCCCCATGTTGCGCGCGGATTGAATCGCCGGTCTGGCAGGCCGAGCCAAAACGTTGGGCCAATGAATCGATAAATCCCGAAGGCAGCGGGCGGTGAGAGTGGAGAGCAGGCATTTCCATGGGTCTTTATAACCGACAGTCGCACCTTTTTAAATTAGGCACCCTTTTGGCTATGGCGCAAATCCGTTCAGGCGCGATAAAGCGCCGCAGCGCGATGAAGGTCGCGCTGATCCGTGATGTCAAAGGTGATGTCGTCGGAATTGATTTTGAACAGGGCAGGTGTGCAGATGAGCAAGTTGACGGGTGCAGTGTTGATTGCAGGTCTTGCGGTTTCGGCGCTTTCGGGCGGAACGGCATTCGCGCAGGCCAAAGGTGATGCGGCGGCGGGCAAGAAAGTGTTCATGCGCTGCGTTGCCTGCCATGCTGTTCAGCCCGGCGCTGGGGCGAAGATGGGGCCGAATCTGGCCGGTATTGTCGGACGCAAATCTGGTACAGTTGCGGGCTTCAAGTATTCGGCTGCCATGCAGAAGGCCAAGCTGACCTGGAACGAAGCAACGCTCGACAAGTGGCTGGCCAAGCCTTCGGCTGTGGTTCCGGGCACTTCGATGGCCTTTGCCGGTCTTTCCAACCCGGTTGAGCGTGCCAACGTGATTGCGTATCTGAAGAAGCCGGTTCCTTAAGGCGTCACGATGTTGAAGGAAGGGTCCGGTTTGTCCAGCCAGCCGATCAGGCGGGCAAAGGCGGTCGGATCCCCTTCGATCCTTGCTTCTCCCGCAGCGACTTTTGCCGCCAGCGATTGCCCTGCAAACAGGGCAGCGAGCAAATCGGCATAGCGCACCGTCAACGTCGCCTCCCGGGCATCGCGCAGGCCGGGGCGGTGCACCAGCACCCCGTTTGCGACAGTCACTGTGTATTGCGCATCCCGGTCGGTGAACACGAACCCCAGCGAAACAGCGCGGTCTCCCGCCTTGGCCGGATCGAGGCGAACAGCCAGCACATCAAACAGATCGGATGGCGGCAACTGGCTGACCAGCGCGGCTCCGCCCGTGGGATCAGCGGCGGCAACGCCATGGTCCAATTCGTCGGCACCGGTAAGGTACATGTTGCGCCACAGCGCGTTCTCACTCTGATAGGCAAGTTGCCGATATGTCTTTGATAGCAGGGCCTTGGCCTCTGCATCGGTGCCATCTGCAAAGATCACCTTGTCCAGCAGTTCTGCCGTCCATGCATAATCGCCCTTGGCAAAAGCCTCTTGCGCCGACGCCTTGACGCGCGCCGCGCCACCCATCGCCTCGACATAGCGTTTGCCAGCCGTTTCAGCTGGCAGCGGGGCAAGATGAACCGGGTTGCCATCGTACCAGCCCATGTAGAATTGATAGACCGCCCGCGCATTGAAGCTGTACGATCCGTAATAGGGACGGTCGTACCACTGTTTGGCGAGTGCGGGCGGCAAGGTGAGCGTTGCGGCGATCTCTGGTCCGGTGAGGCCCTTGTTCATCA
>JBEQBV010000020.1:0-27097 GCA_041639635.1 Novosphingobium sp. | reverse complement strand
GTAGAAGTGCGGGATTTCCTGCTTGGACTGGGTGAGCCTGCGCGCAATGGTGCGGCGCATTGAGGACATCGGCTGCACATCTGGCGCACCTGCGGCTGCCGCCACTGGCGCGGCAATCACCGGGGCTGCGACAGGTTCCGGCACCACGACCGGCGCAGCATTGGCGACCGCCGCCAGCACATCATCCCGGCGCACGCGGCCACGCGGGCCGGTGCCGGTGATCTTGGCCAGATCGATCTCGTGCAGCAGGGCCAGACGCCGCGCGACGGGCGTTGCCTTTACCGGGCCTTCGGGCAGGAGCGGGAATACGCCTACCAGCGCGGGTTGGGCCGGAGCGCGAGCGGCCTGCGCAACGTCTTGCGCCGAAATGCGGCCGTTGCGTCCGCTGCCCTGCACCGTGGCCAGATCGACGCCCAAAGCCTTGGCTTGTTCCAGCGCGGCGGGGCTGATGGCAAGGCCTTCAGGCACGACGATTTCCGATGCGGCAGGCGCAGTGGCAGCGACTGGCGTTGCAGGCTCACCCGCATCGGGATCAAAGCTGGTGTCAGAGGCGCGGAAGCCCGCAACCAGTGCGTCGATCTCCGCCGCACTCGCCTCACCACCGTCCGACAGTACCGCCAGCAGCGCGCCGACCGGATAAGTCTCACCGGCCTTGGCCAGAATGCGCACAAAGCGGCCGTCGGCTTCGGCTTCCACCTCGTTGGTGATCTTGTCGGTTTCGATCAGGGTCAGCACCGTGCCGCGGGTGAAGGCGGCGTTTTCGGCCACCATCCATTCGGCAATTGTGCCTTCGGCCATCTCGATGCCCCATTTGGGCATGGTGAAAGCTTTGAGCTTGGCCATAGCCCGCCCCCCGCTCAACGGAACGCGAGAGTGCGACGGATCGCGCTCTCGATCGTGGTTGGCGAGGGCAGCCAGGCGCGTTCCAGCCCGCGCGAAAACGGGATCGGCGCGTGCGGGCCGGTGACCATTTCGGGCGGAGCTTTCAGGCTTGTGAAAGCACGCGTGGCGACGAGTGCCGAAATATCGGCGGCAAGGCTGCAGCGCGGCGGGCTTTCGTCCACCACCACCAGGCGGCCCGTCTGCTCCACCGAATCGAGGATTGCGTCCTCGTCCATCGGGCTGGTCGTGCGCAGATCGATCAGGTCCACGCCGATACCGTCTGCGGCGAGCTTGTCCGCCGCTTTCTCGGAAAAGTTGACCATGCGCCCGCAGGCCACGACCGTCACATCGCCGCCTTCGCGCACCATGCGTGCCTGGCCGAAGGGGACGCGGTATTCGCCATCGGGCACTTCGCCCTTCACGCCATAAAGCGCCTTGTGTTCGAAGAACATCACCGGATCATCGCCGCGCAGGGCCTCGGTCAGGAGGCCCTTGGCATCGGCGGGGGTGGTGGGCAGCACCACTTTCAGCCCCGGCATGGCGGTGAGCAAGGCATAGACCGACTGGCTGTGCTGCGCCGCCGTCTGCATCCCCGCGCCATAGACCATGCGCACCACGGCGGGACATTTGGTCTTGCCGCCGAACATGTAGCGGAACTTGGCCATCTGGTTCCACAGCTGGTCAAGGCTGACGCCGACGAAATCAGCAAACATCAGTTCTGCCACCGGGCGCTTGCCCGCCAGCGCTGCGCCGGCGGCAGCGCCGATGATCGCGCTTTCCGAAATCGGCGTGTCGATCACGCGGTTCGGGCCGAATTTCTCCCACAAGCCCGTGGTCGTGCCCCAGATGCCGCCGATGGCTTCGGGGCCGCCTGCCGTGCCGTTGCCGCCCACCACGTCCTCGCCCAGCACCAGAATGCTGCTGTCGCGCTCCATTTCATCGTGGAGCGTGCGCAGGATTGCTTCACGAATGTTCATCACCGCCATGATCGCAAATCCTCAGTAGTATTCGGCGTAAACGTCGTCGGCGACAGTCGCCGGGTCGGGATCGGCGGCAGAGCGGGCTTCGGCCACCACCGTGTCGATCAGGGCGAGAACTTGCTCATCCACCGCGTCCATTTCAGCCTCGGCCAGCAGCCCGGCTTCGGTCACGGTTTTGCGGAAGGCCTTCAGGCAATCGCGCTCATCACGGATGCGGTCCAGCTCGCCGGGGCCGCGATAACGCTGCGGATCGCCTTCGAAGTGGCCATAGAAGCGCTCGGTATCCAGCTCGATCGCGGCAGGGCCGTGACCAGCGCGCACATAGTCCAGCAGATCGCGGAACTTCTCATAGGTGTCGAAGAAGTCGCAGCCATTGGCGCGCCACACTTTCATGCCAAAAGCTTCGGCGCGACTGGCGATATCAAGCGAGGTGCCGACCGCGTATTCCACGCCGGTATGCTCGGAATAGTGGTTGTTTTCGAACACGAAAATCGCCGGGGCCTTGGTCACCACAGCCATGTTCATCGCTTCGAACGTGGTGCCCTGATTGCACGCGCCATCGCCCGAAAAGGCAATGCCCACGCGCCCGTTGCCATCCATCTTGGCCGCCAGCGCTGCGCCCACCGCCTGCGGTGCGCCGCCACCGACGATGCCGTTCGCGCCCAACATGCCAACGTCCAGATCGGCGATGTGCATCGATCCTGCACGCCCCTTGCACAGGCCATCGGCGCGGCCATAGATTTCGAGCATCATGCCCCGCACATCGCAGCCCTTGGCAATGCAGTGACCGTGGCCGCGATGGGTGGACACGATCTTGTCTTCCACTGTCAGCTGATCGCAAATGCCCACGGCCACCGCTTCCTGCCCGCAGTACAGGTGCGTGAAGCCGCCGATCTCGCCGGTCTTGATCTCATCATGCAGCCGCTCTTCAAACGCGCGGATCGTGCGCATGCGCTGGTAGGCACCGAGCAGCTGGTCATGGCCCAGTTGCAACATCGCGAAAGTTCCTCTCAGATGTCGTCCGGGCCTTTGCCGCCGGGACCATAGATGTAATCGTCCAGCACCTTGTGGAAGTGCCGGATGCGCAGTTCCTGCTCGCCAATCCACAGGCCGGGGAAGCTGTCAGACTTCATGCCCAGCTGCACGGTGGGCAGGTTGTAGGCGTCCTGATCAAGCACCTGGCCGATGGAGCGGTCCCCATGCTTGAAGTGCCGGTGCTTCACGCGCTCGGGCCATTCCTCACCCTCCGGCACCAGTTCGAACACCCAGACGTCATAGAGCATCTTGTTCGGATCGGTGGCGTGGGGGCGCTGGCGGAACATCATGATGTCATCGGCGTGGACATTGAGCGCCACGTTGGGGAAGATCATGTAGTGGTAATCGTCGGTCAGCTGATCGTCGTTCAGCGCCGAATAATCCTTGCCTTGCGCTGCCCCGTGCTTGCGCTTGAACAGCTGCACATCGCGGCGGATATCGCCCACGCGGCCTTCGTATTCGGCAGGGTCCATGCCGGCATTGCGCATGATCTCGTCAATCGCGGGCGGAATCTGGCTGGGCATGGCCACACGCGGGGAAATGGTAGCGAACGGGATCAGATAGCGGTTGTGCTTCTCGTAGCAGTCAATCTGCACGTTCACGTCATCAAGATACCACAGCAGTTGCGGGTGAATGCCCTGCACGTGGTAGGTTTCGTTGAAGGCATCGACAGACGCCTTCCAGTTGCAGTCCCACTCCACCGTCACATCGCGCGACCAAGCCATGCGTTCGGGGTGATACGGCTCCAGATGCTCTTTCAGCGGGGCGATGTAATCGTCGAACGGTTCAACCTGCGGGTTGAGCGAATACCAGACGAAGCTGTTCCATTCCACGCACGGCAGGCTGGGCAGGGTCATGCCCGGAGGCCCGCCCTGCTGGAACGTGCAAAGATCGGGCAGGCGCTCAATCGCGCCATCCAGCCCATAGGTCCAGTGGTGATACATGCAGCGGAACTGTTCGGCATTGCCGAGGCCTTCCGGGCGCAGCCGGTTGCCGCGATGCAGGCAGACATTGGGGAAGCAGCGGATCGAGCCATCGTGCTGGCGCACGATCAGCACCGATTCCTTGCCGATATCGGTGCAGATGTAATCCCCCGGTTCGGGAATATCATCAGCCCGGCCGCCCAGCAGCCAGACCTTGGTCCAGATCCGCTCCCACTCCAGCTTCATGAAGTGTTCGGAGTAATAGCGCTCTGCCGGGATCACATCGGTGCCAAGATCCGGGTCCGGCGCCTTTTCCACCGGCGTGCCGCCTGCGCACGCCGCCGGATCGACGCGGATCACGTCGACGACGCGCTTCACATCCATCCGTGCGGTATCCCACATCAGAAGTGCGTCCGGTTGGTAAAGCCGCCATCGACGACAAGGTGTGAACCGTTGCACCAGCTGGCCGCTTCACTGGCGAGAAACACGATGGCGCGCGCCACTTCTTCGGGCCGACCAAGCCGCCCCGATGGCTGCTGGCGCAGTTGCGAATTGTAGAACTTTTCCATCGTTCCCTTGATCATATCCCAGTTGCCACCCTCAAACTCGATGGGGCCGGGCGAGACCACGTTCACGCGGATGCCGTCCTTGCCGTGAGCGAGCGCCAGTTGCTTGCCATAGGTGATCAAAGAGGCCTTCATCGCGTTGTAGGCCTGTGGTCCGCCCATCGCTTCAAGCGCAGACGTGGTGGCCACCAGCACGATCGAACCGCGCTGCTGTTCTGTCATTTTCGGGATCGCCGCCTCAATCGCGCGCACCGGGCCGAGCACGTCGGTTTCAAAGGCGTTATGCCAATATTTCTCGCTGCCGATGCCGCCGCTGGCGGAACTCAACGGGATCAGCACATCCACGCCATCCAGCGCTTCGATCGCCCATTCCATCCACGCCTTATATTCATCGGCGCGCTTCACGTTCACCGGCTTGCCAACCACTTTGGTGCCATAGCGGGAAAGCGATGCGACCGCGTCCTTGACCGAATCCTCGCCCCGCGCGCTCAGCGCCACATCGCAACCTTCGCGTGCCAGAATTTCGGCCGCGGCATAGCCGATACCGCGTGCGCCGCCGACGACGATGGCCTTCTTTCCTTGCAGACCGAGATCCATGTCCTGCCCTTTCAAACGTCCAAACGTGAAGATCGGGCGGATCGGCAAGCCCGGCACCTTGGCCAAGCCGCTGTCCTTGATGCACCGCACGCCATGGCTGGCGCTTACGGACTCATCATCCTTTCTCCCTTGCCGCTTACTCTATTGCAGCCCTTGCAGAGTGCAAACAAAAAAACATGCTTGCATGCTTTTTTCTGGTGACGCATTGTGGCAGAGAATATGGACCCGGCGGCTGTAGGCACGACCGGGGCAATTAGGGAGAGGCCGTCCCAGCGGCCGTCAGGAAACAGATGGCGCTTGCACAACGGCGGTCTCAACTCACGTCCTATCCGGTGCCTCCGGATGCCGCCCCGGAACCTGATTCTTCAGGCCCGGGGCGGCAGGTTCGTAAAAGCGCGGCCACGCAAGCCAGGCTGATCGAAGCAACCATCTCTTGCCTCGTCAAATACGGCTATGCCAAAACGGTAACCCCGCTGGTGGCAGCAGAAGCGGGCCTTTCGCGCGGGGCGATGCTGCATCACTTTGCCAATGGCGATGCCCTGATTCGCGCGACGATCGTGGAGTTGCACGAGCGGCGACTGAACGCCTTCCGCCGCGCATCGCAGGCGCATACCGGCGATGTGCGCGCGATGGTGCGCGGGTACTGGCAGCAATTGCAGAAGCCCGGCTTCATCGCGTTTCAGGAACTGGCCATGGCCGCGCGCACGGACGACGGCCTTGCGGCCATCCTGTTGCCACTGCAGGCCGAATTTGCCGAACGGTTTCAGGCATTGGCAGGCCAGCTCTACCCCGATTGGGTAGGTGAGCCGGAACGCCTGCGCCTTGCCATGGCGCTATCGCAAACCCTGATGGAAGGAATGCGCATCGCGCACTTGACCGGCGCTGCCGACGACAGCCTGATTGATCCACTGCTCGATTTCCTCGAAGCGAGCGTCAGGGCGCTTCGGCCCGGCGGAGAAATGGCATGAGCGGCAAAGGCTTGGGACCACTGGCAGGGGTGCGCGTGCTGGACCTTACCAGCGTGCTGATGGGGCCATATGCCACGCAGATCTTTGCCGATCTGGGTGCGGACGTGATCAAGATCGAAGGCCCGGCTGGCGATACCACGCGCGCCATCCCGCCCGGCCCGGACAAGACGCGCGGGGCGATGTTCCTCAACGTCAACCGCGGAAAACGCAGCCTCGCGCTCGATCTGAAGCAACCCGCCGCGCGCGATGCGGTGCTGCGGCTGGCGCAAACGGCTGATGTGTTCATCCATTCGATGCGCGCGCAGGCCATCGCGCGGCTCGGCCTTGATTACGAAGCCCTGCGCGCGGCCAATCCGAAAATCATTTACGCCAATCTCTATGGCTATGGCCGCAACGGGCCATACCGCGATTACCCGGCCTATGACGATATCGTGCAGGCTGCATCGGGCGTGGTCGATCTGCAGGCGCGGCTGTCGGGCGGCGAGCCGACTTATGTGGCCAACGTGATTGCCGACAAGGTCAGCGGGTTGACCGGGGCCTATGCGGTGATCGCCGCGCTGTTTGCGCGTGAACGCAGCGGCGTGGGCCAAGAGGTTGAAGTGCCGATGTTCGAAACGATGGTATCCTTCGCCAGCGTTGAGCATCTGTGCGGATCGCTGTTTGATCCACCCCAAGGCCCGCCTGAATATCCGCGCGCCACATCGCCATCGCGCCGCCCCTATCGCACTGCCGATGGTCACGTGGGCGTGATGATCTATAACGACAAGCAGTGGCAGGCCTTCTTCTGCGAACTTGGCAATCCGCCATGGTCACAAGACCCGATGTTCGCATCCCTGCGCAGCCGGACCGAGAATATCAGCGAAGTGCTGGCCAGCGTCGCGCGCGAACTCGCCACCCGCACCACCGCTGAATGGATGGACCTGTTCCGCCGCGCCGAAATCCCCGCCACGCCCATCGCCTCGATGGAGCAACTGCTGCACGATCCGCATCTGGTAGAAACCGGCTTCTGGCAGGAACGTGAAACCGAAGCGGGCACCTTGCGCTATCCGGGCATTCCGACAACCTTTTCCGAAACGCCGGGCGCCATCGGTGATCCCGGCCCGGTTCTGGGAGCAGACAACATGGCCGTTCTTGCCGAAGCCGGGCTTACCCCGGACGAGATCGAAGCGCTGGTTGCCAGCGGTGCGGTGATCGCATGAGCGGGTCGGCACAACATTGGGACGGAGCCCTGGCTGAAGGCCGCTTCCTGTTGCAGCGCGCACCCGATGGCAGGGCGGTGTTCCCCCCGCGCGAACATGCTCCCGGCAGTGGCGCGGCGCTCGAATGGATCGAAGCATCCGGGCGCGGCACCGTCTATTCCGCCACCTGGATTCAGCGCCGCCCGCCCGAAGCCCCCTATAACGTGGTGCTGATCGATCTTGCCGAAGGCGCGCGGATGATGAGCCGCGTCGAAGGCGTAACGCCCGAAACGCTGCACATCGGCATGGCGGTGAAGGCACGCATTGCCGAAGGGCCGCTGCTGGTGTTCGATCCTGTACAAGAAGGACAAGCCTGATGGGCGACCGCTTCCCCCGCGCGCGCGCAGCCGTCGTCGGCTCCGCCACCTTTGGCGTGGGCGAGATGCCGGGCTATTCCGCGCTCGAAATCGCCGCCAATGCTGTTCACCTTGCGCTGGCCGATGCGGGCATTGCCCTGCCGGAAGTCGATGGCCTGTTCATCGCCCTGCCCGATGATCTATTCGGCGGTCTGTCTCTGGCGCAATACCTCGGCATCCACCCACGCTTTACCGACAACAATCGCGCAGGCGGGGCCTCGTTTATGAGCCACCTTGTTACCGCTGTGATGATGCTCGATGCCGGATACCTCGATTGCGCGGTAATCGCCTATGGCGCGAACCAGCGGTCATCGGGCGGCAAGCTTTCCACCCCCGCACGGCCAGACCGGTGGGACGCGCCCTATGCGCCGATGTACCCGCTGTCGTTCTATGCCCTGGCCGCCGCGCGCCACATGCACCAGTACGGCACCACGCGCGAGCAGATGGCCGAAGTGGCCCTGGCAGCGCGGCTGTGGGCCAATACCAATCCTGAAGCTTTCGCCAAAGGGCCGCTGACCATCGAAGATTGCCTTGCCGCGCGCATGGTCAGCACGCCGATTTCTGTGCGCGATTGCTGCCTGGTGACCGATGGCGGCGCGGCGTTGGTGCTGACCCGCATGGATCGCGCGCGCGATTGCCCGCAAGCTCCGGTGCCGATCCTCGGCGCAGCGGCAGCAACGTGGTACAATTCGCTGTCGCAGGCAGAAGACGTTACGATCACCGCTGCTGCTGAATCCGGCCCGCGCGCTATGGCGATGGCGGGCGTGACGCCTGCGGATATCGACACCGTCCAGCTCTACGATGCCTTCACGATCAACACGATCCTGTTCCTCGAAGACCTGGGCTTTTGCGCCAAGGGTGAAGGCGGCGCGTTCGTCTCAGGCGGACGCATCGCGCCGGGCGGATCGCTGGCGGTCAATACCAACGGCGGCGGGCTTTCATGCTGCCACCCCGGCATGTACGGCATGTTCGCCATGACCGAAGCGGTGCGGCAGATGCGGGGGGTTGCGGCGAACCAGATTCCGGGTGCGAAGGTTGCGCTGGCCCACGGCAACGGCGGCACGCTTTCGGCTCAGGCGACAGTGATTTTCGGCGATGCAGATACGGTGTGACGGCTTAAGCACCGCGCTTTTTTCCATAACATCCGTCACCCTGAACTTGTTTCAGGGTCCATTTCTCACCCAAATCCTCGGCGTGATCGGCACAATAGATCCTGAAACAAGTTCAGGATGACGGAGCATTTGCTGGATGCGAAATCACCCTCAAACCCCCTGCAACTCCGCAATCAACCCATCGCGCAACCGGAACTTTTGAATCTTCGACGTAGACATCGGCCATTCGCTCACCACGCGCACATGGCGCGGTATCTTGAAGCTGGCGAGCTTGCCTTTGCAGTGGGCGATCAGCTCCGCCTCGGTCACACTGGCACCATCGGCCAGTTCCACAAAGGCGGCGGGCACTTCGACATAGCGATCATCGGGCAGGCCGACGACTTGCGCCAGCGTCACCGCCGGGTGCGTTTGCAGCATCGCCTCGATTTCCGCTGCGGCCACGTTCTCGCCGCCCACTTTCAGCATGTCCTTGGTGCGGCCGTGGAACATCACGTTGCCACCCGCATCGATCGATCCGATATCGCCGGTATAGAACCACCCATCGCGCAGCGCCTCAGCGGTCTTTTCGGGCGCGTTGTAATAGCCCTTAAGCATGTTTGGCCCGCGCAGCACGATCTCGCCCCGCTCACCAGCTGCGCAATCGCGCCCGGTTTCAGGATCGACGATGCGCATCTCCCATTCGTCCAGCGGCGTGCCGCAGCGTTCGGTGCGCGTCTCGTAGCTGTCTGACAGGCGGCTGGTGGATACGGTGCCCGCCGCTTCGGTCAGGCCATAAGTGCCCACTTGAATGGTATGCGGCATCGCCGCCTTCACGGCTTCCTTGATCCATGCAGGCTGCACGGCAAAGTTCGAATTCATCACCCGCAGCTTCGACAGATCGGTCTGGGCAAACGTCGGATGCGTGATCAGATCCTGCATGATCGTGACAAAGCTGGGATAGGCAATCGTCGCGCCTTCACGACCCAGCATGTTGAGCGCCAGCCCCGCATCGAAATGCGGCACGGTCATGTAAACGCCGCCCAGATCAAGGATCATGATCATCGGCAGGATGCCCGCGATGTGGAAGATCGGCAGCGGGGACCACACCTTGTCCGCGCTGGTGCATTCATAGCGCACACCCAGATTGCGGCTGTTGCCCACCTGCCCCCGGTGCGAGATCATCGCGCCCTTAGGGCTGGATGTGGTGCCCGAGGTGTAGAGGATCATCGCGGTATCGGCGGGATCGACGCCTGCGATGCGGGCGTCCAGCACGGCCTCGTCAACCTCATCGGCCTTTGCCAACGCAGCCGATAGCGGCATCATCGCGGCTGAACAGACCTCGTCCAGCGAAATGATCGTGCGCAGCAGCGGCGCTTCGGAAAGGTTCAGCCCGGCACTGGCGGACTGGCCTGCCAGCGAAGGCAAGGCGGCGGCAACCCGTTCGCAAAAATCCAGCGAATCGGTGAGCTTGCCTGCGGTGATCAGAACTACCAGATCGGCATCCTTGGCCAGATAGGCCAGTTCGTTCGCCTGATACCGCGCGTTGACCGGCACCGCCACGGCGCCTGCCATGGCGATTCCGCAAAAAGCTTCGATGAATTCCACGCAGGTCGGCATCAGCAAGCCCACGTGCTGCCCCGGCTGCACCCCCAACGCGATCAGCGCGCGCGCCCAGCGGCGGGCAGCGGCATCAAGCGCGCGATAAGTCAGCCGCTTGTCCGGGAACACGATGGCTTCGGCATCTCCAAAGCGCGCCGCCGAATTTGCGATCATCGCACCAATGGTGTGAATTTCGTGGCCGTTTTCCATTCATCCCCTAACCATTTATGGCCCCTGCCCATCGGGCAGTTGCGGCTGACCTTGCGAAAGCAGGAGCCGTTGTTATGTCGCCGTGAATATCGTGCCTCTTCAAAAAAGACAATCATATCTGTCTTTTTTATGCACGCAGCTTCACCTTTTTTGCACGATTCACCGCCATTCTTGCCCAATTGTGCAAGTGCGCGCTATGGCAGCGTGTTGAACCCGCAATTTCGCATGGCGCAAACAGAATCAGGCTTACGAAAATGGCACTTTCCCGCACCCGGATTGCCCGCCCCATCAGGCAGCCACGCCCCGCGAACGAAACCGGGCGCGAAAAAGGGCCGCAATTGCAGGCCGCCAAGGCCGCGCAAACCCGCGCCCGCCTGATCGAAGCCACTGTGCGCTGTCTTGTGAAGTATGGCTATGCCAATACGACCACCCCCAAAGTGGCCGAAGAAGCCGGCCTTTCGCGCGGGGCGATGATGCACCATTTCGAAAACGGCACCGCGCTGATCAAGGCGACTATCGCCGAATTGCACGAGAAACGCCTGCGCGCGTTCCGCCGCGCGGCTGACAAGCCGGTGCATGAAGTGACCGATCTGGTCGAAACCTATTGGCGGCAATTGCAGAAGCCCGCTTTCATCGCCTTTCACGAACTGGCCGTGGCCGCCCGCACCGACAGCGATCTGGCCAGCATCCTGAAACCGCTACAGGATGAATTTGCCGAAAAGTTCAACGCTCAGGCCGAACAGCTCTTTCCCGAATGGGCAAGTTCGCCCGTCAACTTTGCGCTTGCGATGACCCTGTCGCAAACCTTGCTGGAAGGGATGGCGATCAGCGTGCAAACCGGGGGCATGGACGCGGCGAAAGTTGAACCGATGCTCCGCCATCTCGAAGCGCAGATCGCCGCGCTGGTGCCCACGACGGGCGGCTGAACCTAAAGCTCGCCAAAGCCCCAGCGAATGCCACGCCGCAGCAGCTCATAGAACACCGGGTAATTCCAGGCGCAGCGTTGCGGGTGCGGCCAGAACGGGGCGACCGGGGCCAGATCATAATGCCCCCGGCAATGCCCCAGCGTCAGATAGAGAATCGCCCCCTCACCCACGCGCCGCTCATAGAGCACCGGCACCTGCGGCTCGTCCCAGTCGGCATCGCGAAATTCGGGGCAAGTGCCGGTGAATGACGTATGCAGCAGCACGTCAATCTCTGCGCGCGGGCGGGTCAGGTAAAGCTCGTCCTCCACGCGAAAGGCCCGCAGGCCCTGCGTCATCGGATGATCGGCGCGCGTCACCTCCACCTTGAACGGCGCGATCGGCGGGTGCCCGGCAAATTGCGTGCCCAGCAGGTCCATAAATCCAGGCACTTCATCAGGCGTTTCGCACACGCCATCCTCGGCGAATCGCAGCAGCGCATTGGTGCCATGCAGCGCCAGCCAGCGCCCGCCCCCTGCAACAAAGGCGCGCAATGCCGCTGTCTGCGCTTCATCGGGCACCACATCGCAGGTATAGCTGATCAACAGGTTGGCAGCGGAAATCGCGGCGACATCGGCATAGTCGGTGGAAACTGTCGTGCGCACTTGCGCGTTCTCGGCCAGAAGCTTCAGGAGTTCAAGCCGCGCAAAATCGATGTCGTGATACTTTCCCGACGCTACGAGATGGGCCTTCATGTCATTCTCTCTCCCGTCAGGCTGAGCCGATGTTATGCCCTTGCCGATGAAAAACACAATCAAACGTGTTTGTCTTTTTTATTGCATCGGGCTAACCTGTGGGGCAACGGTTTTCGGCTGGATAGTTCGCGATGACATATCCGGTAACGACAAACGAATGACCGATCCACTGGGGAAGAGCCTTTGACCGCGTCGAAAACAAATGCACCGCGAATCTTCCGCCCTGAGCCGGGCGATCCGGGCCGTCCCCGCCGCGGGCTAGACGATGAAACGCTGGCCCAGCAGACCAGCGTGTTCCGCGATGACATGCTGGCCGGGCACACCATCCTGATTTCCGGCGCGGGCAGCGGCATGGGCAAGGCAGCGGCCTTCCTCGCATCGCGCCTTGGTGCCAACGTGGCAATCTGCGGGCGGGATTCGGCAAAGCTGGATGGCACCGCCTCACTGATCCGCGAACATACCGGGCGCGATGTGCTGTGCCAATCGACCAATATCCGCGATCCCGATGCGGTCGAAGCCCTGATCGGGCGCGTGCATGATCACTTTGGCGGACTTGATACGCTGGTCAACAATGCCGGCGGCCAGTTTCCGCAAGATGCCATCGATTTCAGCCGCAAGGGCTGGCTCGCGGTGATTGATACCAATCTGAACGGCACCTGGTGGATGATGCAGGAAGCCGCCAAGCGCTGGCGCGAGGATGGCAAGCCGGGCCACGTGATCAACATTGTCGCCAATGTCGAACGCGGGATGCCGCAGGCGGCGCACACCTGCGCCGCGCGCGCGGGCGTGATCTATCTGTCCAAGACGGTTGCCACCGAATGGGCCCCACACAACATCCGCGTCAACTGCATCGGCCCCGGCGTGATCGAAACCGAAGGCTTCCGCATGTATCCCGAAGAGGCGCTGGCCCGGTTCCATCAGGCCAACCCGATGAAAATGCGCGGCAATGCCTGGGACGTGGCCGAAGCCATCGCCTACCTCGCCTCACCCGCCGCCCGCTTTATCAACGGTGATCTGATGATCATTGATGGCGGGCAGGCGCAGTGGGGCGTGGTCTGGCCCGCAGGCGTGCCCGATTATTTCGCGGACGGTAGCGCCGCATAAGTTAGCACTAAAACAAATCAGGAGAGAGACATGGGCCGGGTTGAAGGCAAAGTCGCGCTCGTTACAGGCGCAGGTTCAGGGCTTGGCGCGGCAGACAGCGCGGCGCTGGCGCGCGAAGGTGCAACCGTGGTGGTCACCGATGTCAACCTTGCCGCCGCGCAAGCCGTGGCCGACAGCATCGGCGGCGGAGCCATTGCCATGGCGCACGATGTGTCGAGCGAAGAGCAATGGATCGCGGTCATGACCGAAATCGAAAACCGCTTCGGCAGGCTCGACGTGCTGGTCAACAATGCCGGCGTCGTGCTCAGCGCTGATGTTGAGGATACCAGCCTCGAAAAGTTCCGCTGGGTCAACTCGATCATGACCGACGGCGTGTTCCTTGGCATGAAGTATGCCATCCCGCTAATGAACAAGGGCGATGGCGGATCGATCATCAACATGTCATCGGTCGGCGCGCTGCTGGGCTACCCGATCTTCTTCGCCTATTCCGCCGCCAAGGGCGCGGTGCGCTCAATGACCAAATCGGTTGCGGTGATGGCGCAAGTGAAGGGCTACAAGATCCGCTGCAATTCGGTGCATCCCGGTGCGATCGAAACGCCGATGGTGCAGGAAGCCGAAGGCCGCATCGGCGAGGCGAAGGAAATCCCCGCAGGTGTCCTGCCCTATGGCACGCCGGGCCACCCCGATGACGTGGCAGCGCTGGTCGTGTTCCTGGCGTCCGATGAATCGCGCTTCATCACCGGCGCGGAACTGGTGATCGACAATGGCGTGACGATCCGGCCCTTCTGAACGAAGAATGTAACCCCCAATTCCGTCATCCTGAACCTGTTTTAGGATCCATCGCGCCGATCAGGCTTCCGTTGGTGCGGATAAATGGACCCTGAAACAGGTTCTGGGTGACGATGCGGGGTTGTGCTATGCGGGATAACTGCCGCCCCCTACCCCGCCATCAACCGATCAAGCTCGGCATGGAAATGCCGCAACCGCCCTTCCTGTTCGCTCCACAGCGGACCCTTGAAGCCGCGTGAATGCGCGCCTTTCTGCACCACCGGCAGCAGGTCGCTGTCCTGATCGAGCACTTCGCCAAGGCACGGCGGCTCACCCAGCCTGGTATGCACGATCTCGGGCCGCGTGCGGCCGGAAAGGTCGACTTCAGGCCCCATGCCCATCCACGCAGGCGCGCCATAGCCCGGTGCATCGACATGGCGGTACAGGATGCACGTATCATACGTGAACTGGTTGGGATCGGTCGCGTGCGGAATGAACCGGTGCAGGAACACCGCTTCAGGATGGCAGCCGATCTGCACGTTCGGGAAGATCGAATAGACCACCGAATCCGAAAGCTGGCTGTCGCTGAACCGGTCATAGCGCAGACCCAGCTCGTCTGACCGGCGGCGCTTGGCCTGCTGCACGGCGGCGCGGGTCTCGCGCGCGGTGCCGCTGAAGGTTTCGGGATCGACGCCCGCATCGCGCAGCATCATCTGAATGCCGGGATTGACGCCCTCCTGATCGCCGTAGCGTGGGCTCGGCTGGGCAAAGGGCACAAACTGGCGGCTGAGTCCGCCCGGCCATAGATCGATCTGCGTGCGATCATCCATCAGCCCCTGCGTTTGCGGATGCACCGCATGCAGGTGATAGATCTCGGCAAAGGCATCCACCCCGCCTTTCCAGTTCGCGCCCCAATCTGAGCGGCGATGCTGGACGACATACATCTGATCGATCTCGTACAGCTCAAGCTGCGGCAGGATTGGCCCCAGGAATTCCTTCAGCGGCTTGATATCCGGGTCCATGGAGATGAACACCAGCCCCGCCGCCACCTCGCACCGCACCGATGAAAGGTCGGTACCGTGGCACAGCACTTCGGGGCGGAAGGTTTCAGCATCGGTCACCGCAAGGTTGGTGCCGTCCAGATCGAACTTCCAGCTGTGGAACGGGCAGGTGAACCGGTCGAGCGATCCGAAATCGCTCATCACCAATTGGCTGCCGCGATGCGGGCATACATTGTAATGGGCGTGGATCGTATCATCTTGCCCACGCACCACAATGAAGCTTTCCGGGCCGATATCGAATTTGAAGAAGTCGCCCTCTTCAGGAATGTCCGATGCAGGCCCGGCCAGAAGCCAGCTGCGCGCAAACACGCGTTCCCATTCGGCGCGGGCAAAGGCGGGGTCGGTATAGCGGTCCGGCCCGGGCCTGCCGGTGCCATTGTCGATCCGGGGCGCGCGGTCATTGAACGGATGGTAGGCGCCGGTGTGGATGTCCCACAGGTCGAAATCAGTCTTCATGCTCAACTCCTGTTGGCAGGAATGGCCGCACCCATAAGGCGCGGCCATCTGGTACTGGTATCATCCCTCCCGCCCCTTCAGATCAGGGCAAGTCAGGTCAGGGGCCGCGGAACTTCACGCCCACTTCTGCGCCGAAGTAGCGCGGCGCACCAAAGTTCGAGTTCAGCCACAGCCCGGCCACGTTCTGCGAGGCGATGCGATAACGCTCGTCCGTCAGGTTGCGGCCCATCACGCGGACGTAATACTTGTTGTCCACTTGCGAGAGCGTGAGCGAAGCGTTGACGAGTGTGCGGGCGTTCAGGAACGTGTTGCCCAGCGGATCATCAATTGCCTGCGTATTCAGGTTGCGGCTGGTATAGGCAGCCGAAGCATTGGCCACGAACTTGAATTCGCTGCTGACCGGCACTTCATAGGTGCCGTCCACCGTCCACTGCCACTTGGGCGCGCGGTCCAGCGGGGCGGTTGCCAGATCATAGCCTGCACCGTCTGACTCGTAGCTGTCGTATGCTGCATCCTGATAGCCCAGCACGCCACGCAACGTGAAGCCTTCAAAAAGACGGGCAGTCGCTTCGGCTTCAATCCCCTTAACTGTGGCCCCAGCGGCATTTTCAAAAATCGTGACCTGATTGTCCACCCCGTTAACCGTGATCGGCACGTTGAGCTGCTTTTGCAGATCCTTGTACTTCACGTAAAAGCCGGTGAGGTTGAAGCGCAGGCGCCGGTCGAACAACTCGGTCTTGACGCCCGCTTCATAGCTGTCTGCGGTTTCCGGGCGCGTGGCACGGGCAGCTGCGCGGAACAGATCAACGTTCGTTCCGAAGGCCGCAAAGCCACCAATCTGATCGTTGAAGCCGCCGCTCTTGAACCCGCGCGAATATGTCGCGTAGAGGAAAGTGTCGGGCGTCGCCTGCCAGCCAAGGCTTGCCCGCCAGGTGGCACGGCGGGCGCGGTTGTCCACGCGGATCACGTTGGCCGGGAACTTGAAGACGCTGGCATCCAATGCTTCGTCGATCTGGATCGAAGGATCGAAGCCACCGTTCAGTTCAGGAATAAACACCTGCTGGCGGCCATACCATTCCTTGTCTTCCCACGTATAACGCGCGCCTGCGGTAAACGTGATTTCCGGCGTGATTTTGTAGGTGCCTTCGGCAAAGGCCGCCTTCGACCGTGATTTCTGCGCATTGCACAGAATATAGGGCGTATCGTTCCAGTTACCGAAGGGCAGTGGGCCGGTTGTCAGGTCAATGAAGCCGAGCAACTGTGCCACGCAGAAATCGATGGTTTCGCGCTGGTAGAATCCGCCCAGCACCATGTCGAACGGCCCGCCAAAATCGGTGGCAAAGCGCAGTTCCTGCTGGAAGGTCTTGCGGTTGTCATCGCGCGTAGCATCAAAGATCGAAAGCGGTTGGCCGTCTGCCGCAATCGGCACTGCGCCCGCATAGGAGTTCGGAATGCGCGATTCCTGCCGGCGCCAACCGGTGACCGATGTCAGCGTGCCGAAATCGAAATCGATGTCACCGTTAAGATAGATGCCATCCACCGAAATGCGCTGGCCATCGCGCATCTTGATCAACCCATCCTGACGATAGCTGACCGCTGCATTATCAAGCGGATCGTTGCTGTTCGGGTTGGGGCGCACGGCGTTCAACACATCTGTCAGGAACGGCGTATTACCGGTGTAAAGCCCGTTTTCGTTGACCGAAGGCACCGTCTCTGATCGGTCCCGCAGCCATTCATATTGCGCCAACAGGCGGATGCGGTCGGTCGGCTCCCACAGCAGTTTGGCGCGCAAGTTGACCACGTCCTTGCCGCCTGCGGATTCCCCATCAAGGCAGCCCGAAACGCCGTTGAACTTGCTCGTCGTCACCGGCGCGGTCACCGGGCCATAGCAGGCCCCGTTCTTGTAAAAGCCGTCGCTCTTTTCCGCACCGCCAACAATGCGCAGAGCAAGATTTTCGCCAATTGGCACGTTCAGCGCGGTCTGGAACCGCTTGGTGCCAAAGCTACCTAGCTCGGCACGCGCATCCACGCCAACAGTGCCAAGTTCAGGGCGCTTTGTGCGCACGGTGACCGCGCCACCTGTCGTGTTCTTGCCAAACAGCGTGCCCTGCGGTCCGCGCAGCACTTCCACCTGCTGCACATCGAACACGTCGAGCAGCTGGGTCTGAACCGAGGAGACGACGAAATCGTCAACGAGCACGGCCACTGGCGGCTCGAAATAAACGATGATCGAAGTCTGGCCCACGCCGCGCATGGCGAAAGATGCCGCGTTGAAATTGGTGATTGTGTTGGCCGAGAAGTTCGGCACGAAGGCCGCCAGATCGCCCAGATCGCGCGGGCTGGCCTGCTGGATCAGATTGGCATCTACAGCCGAAATGGCAACCGGGGTTGATTGCAGATTGGAATCACGACGCAGCGCGGTGACCACGATTTCATTCAACTGGCCTGAGTTGGCGGTGCTGCCATCCGTCGTTTCATCAGTTGTTGCATCCTGCGGCGCAGCCTGTGCTTCATCCGCCGTAGAAGCGGCATTCGCAAAGGCCGGGGCCGACAGGATCGTTGGTGCCAGGGCTGCTGCTACAAGGGCGCAAGCGGCAGTCGACCGCCGCAGATAACTGCTCAACATCCGTATCTCCTCATTCCCCGCCATCCTTGCGAGTTGCCCTTAAACTAACTCCAATCCGTCATTTTGCAAGCAGACATGTATGTTTTTTTATAGTGTTGCACAAAGGGCATGAAGGACCAAGTTTGGCGGCGCGGTGGGCAGCGCGAAAAAGCCGCGACTTCCCATACATTCATGATTGTTTTTACCGCATCGCCGGGTATCATCAGCGCACGACACGGCCCGCAGAGGCCTGACGGGAGAGCAGAACCATGGCCGAAATGAAGGCCGATCTTGAGGCGAGAATCGCCCGCCTCGAAGCCGAATCACAAATCCGGCAACTGATCGCGCGCTATAGCTTCGATATCGATGACCGCCGGGTTGAATCGGTGCGCGATCTGTTTTCAGACGATGCCGTGCTGCGGTCCGCCGATGGCGTGATGAACGCGCGCGGCGTGGATGCGATCATGGCGCAGTTCAATGGCCGCTTTGCCGCACTCGGCCCCGGCCACCATGTGATGCACGATGTCCAGATCGATTTCGAAAGCGACAGCACGGCGCGTGGCCGCGTTTCGGGCCATGCGGAACTGTGGCGCAACGGCCAGATGATGGTCGCCGCGCTGCGTTATGCGGATCGCTACTGCCTCACCGCGCGCGGCTGGAAATTTGCCGAACGCGTGATCGGCTTCCTCTATTACGTGCCGGTCGATGCCTATCCCGGCATTCTGGGCCGGCCCGATCGCAACCACGCCTATGCATCACCCCTCCCGGCAGACTTTCCCGAAAACCTGCCGGACTGGATTTCCTACCACCGCGCCCATGCCCCGGCATAACCCTCAGGAGCGCCATCGATGGCATTCAGTTTCCTTTCCCGCTTCCGCATTGCCGCTGGCAAGGAAGCCGACTTCGTCAGCCTCGCCCGGCAGATGGAAGCACTCGCCGCCGATGAACCAGGCACGCTCGGCTATCAGTTCTATGCCTTGGCAGAGCCAGGCATGTTCGCCGTCTATGAACGCTTCGTCGATGAAGCAGCGGACAAGGCGCATGGTGAATACCCGCACAACCAGCCGCTGATCACCGCCATGATCGCCTGCATGGACGGCAGCTACACGCGCGAACTGCTCTACGATCTTCCCGAGATTTCCCCCGAACCCGAGGCTGAGTAACCCCATGCCCAAGAAAAGCTTCATCGCCCGCCTGCGCACACGCCCGGAAAAGCGCGAAGACCTGATTGCGCTGCAAACCGAACTCAAAGCGCTTGTCTTTGCGCATGAACCTGACGCGCTGGTTTATGAGCTGTTCCAGTCCGAAACCGATCCCGACCTGTTCGAATGCGTCGCCACGTTCCGCGATGAGGCCGCATTCGATGCGCACATGACCATCGATTTCCATGACCGTCTGGTCCCGCCGATCCTCGAATGTCTGGCCGAGGACATGACCATCGCCTTCTACCGTTCGCTCGATTGAAGAGAGAGCAATCTCGATGAAGTTTTCACTCCGCCGCATCACCGCACTTTGTCTGCCCGTGCTGGCCGCAGGGGCCATCGGATCAACACTGCTGAACGCTGCACCGCCCCAGCGCATCAAATCGACCGACGATCTGCAGGTCTATGATACCCCCCGAATCGATCCGGCCACCGCGCCGGGCCGCCCGCTGTTCGAACAGCATTGCGCGATGTGCCACATGGGCGGTGTGCCCAAGGCCCCCAGCCCCGCCTTCCTTGCCATGGTCGCACCCGATTCCATCGTCCAATCACTGACCGATGGGATCATGCGCACGCAAGGCGCCGCGCTCACCGCGCAGCAGAAGATCGAAGTCGCCGAATATATCACGCGCACGCCCTTCGCATCGTATCAGCGTCCTGCTCCGCCAAAGCAGTGCACTGGCGATGCCGCACGCATGGACATGGCCGATGTGCCCGCCCCGATCGGCTGGGGCCACGACAATCGCCGCTTCGTGCCCGCCGATGTTGCGCAATTGCCAGCGGCGGATATTCCAAAGCTGAAGCTCAAATGGTCCTTCGCCTACCCGGCCTCCAACCGCGCGCGATCACAGCCCACGCTGGCCTGGGGCACGCTTTTCGTCGGCAGCCAGGATGGCACCGTCTATGCCTTTGATCCCGACACCGGCTGCGCCCGCTGGACCAATCGCCTCAGCGCCGAAGTGCGCACCGCTATCGTCGCCGATCCTGAAAACAAGCGGCTCTATTTCGGCGATCTGTTGGGCAAGGTCCACGCGCTCGATGCCATGACCGGCAAGGAACTGTGGGCCGGGCGCATGAGTGACCACCCGGATTCCACCATCACCGGCACGCCCACGCTGGGCGGCGGGCTGCTCTATGTGCCCGTCTCTTCGCTCGAAGTGGTGCAGGCAGGCGATCCGGCCTATGCCTGCTGCACGTTCCGTGGCTCGGTCGTGGCGCTCGATCCGGCTACGGGGCGCGAAATGTGGCGCGCATGGACGGCGGGCGAGCCCAAGCCCTATGGCAAGACCGCATCGGGCACGCCGATCATCGGCCCCTCCGGCTCGCCTGTGTGGAACAGCCCAAGCTATGATGCGGCAACGGGCCGTGTCTATTTCGGCTCGGGCGAGAACTATTCCTCCCCTGCCGATTCCAGTTCGGACGCCATCTTCGCGGTTGATGCACGCACCGGTAAGGAACTGTGGCGCAGGCAATTGACGCCGAGGGATGCGTGGAACGTCGGCTGCATGGTCGGCAACGATTCGTGCCCTGTCGAAAACGGCCCGGACTATGACTTTGCCGCATCGGTGCTGATCATGCCCACCCCATCGGGCGGCACGATCCTCGTCGCGGGGCAAAAGTCGGGACAGGCCACGGGCCTTGATCCTGAAACGGGCAAGGTCATGTGGCAAACCCGCGTGGGCCACGGCGGCACGCAAGGCGGCGTCCATTTCGGCATGGCGGCAGAAGGCAGCACAGTCTTTGTGCCGGTCAACGACATGGCCGATACTTATGACGCGCGCATTTATGACGCGAAGATCCGCGGTGCCGGTATCCACGCGCTCGATGCCACCACCGGCAAAGTTCGCTGGTTCACCCGCGCGCCGAACAAGTGCAAGGGTGCCAAGTTCTGCGATCCGGGCATTTCCGCCGCCGCCACCGCCATTCCGGGAGCGGTCTTTGCGGGCCATCTGGATGGCATGTTCCGCGCCTATGACAGCAAGACTGGCCGCGTGATCTGGCAGTTCGACACCACGAAAACCATGACCACGATCGACGGCAAGACCACCAAGGGCGGCAGCATGAGCGGCCCCGGCGCGGCGGTGTGGAAAGGCAAGGTCTTCGTGAATTCGGGTTACGGCATGTACAGCCACATGGCCGGAAACGCGCTGATGGTGTTCGAAGCGGCAAAGTGAGCCGACCGCCGATTGCCACCCCAAACCCTTCGTGATACCGCTATCATCCGATAAGACTTCGAGGATAGCAGCATATGAAGGGTTTGGGGTGGCGCGCCCGTTTTGTGCGCTGGCTGGCGTTGGCACTGCTGGCGCTTTCAGTCACCAGCCCAGCCCCCGCTGCTGATGGCTACTCCTTGTGGCTGGGCACGGCCGCCACGGCGAA
This sequence comes from Novosphingobium sp., assembly GCA_041639635.1. GTDB lineage: Bacteria > Pseudomonadota > Alphaproteobacteria > Sphingomonadales > Sphingomonadaceae > Novosphingobium. Next base: position 5,420 of record JBEQBV010000020.1, on the reverse strand, counting down.
AAACCGCACGGTGGTCGAAGCAAGCGCCGGTTCGCCCACCATCGCGCTCGCCATCGCCGAATTGCGCCAGGGCCTTCCTTCCCAGACCATTTCGGTGAAACTGACGCGCAGCACCGACCCGGCACTGGGCGACGAAGGCTATCGCATCCGTGCCGACACCACCCAAATCAGCATCACCGCGCAGCGCGACATCGGTCTGCTTTACGGCACCTTCGCGCTGATCCGGCACATCCGCGCCGGCGGCGATCCACGCACCGTCAACCTCAAATCAAAGCCCGCCGTCCCGCTGCGCTTGCTCAACCACTGGGACAATCTCGATGGTTCGGTAGAGCGCGGCTATGCCGGGCAATCGCTGTGGGACTGGTGGACACTGCCCGATCTCAAAGATCCGCGCTATGCCGATTATGCGCGCGCCAATGCATCGCTCGGCATCAACGGCACCGTGCTGAACAACGTAAATGCCAGCGCCGACAGCCTGACCGCGCCCTATATCGCCAAGGCGGCTGCGCTGGCTGATGTGTTCCGCCCCTATGGGATTCGCGTATATCTTTCCGCCCGCTTTTCCGCACCGAAAGAACTGGGAGGACTGCCCACAGCCGACCCCCGTGATCCGCGCGTAGCCGCGTGGTGGCAGGCAAAGGCAGCCGAAATATACCGCGCCATCCCCGATTTCGGCGGCTTTCTGGTCAAAGCCAACAGCGAAGGCCAGCCCGGGCCGCGCGATTATGGCGCAACCCATGCCGATGGCGCAAACATGCTCGCCGCCGCGCTCAAACCCCATGGCGGCACGGTGCTGTGGCGCGCCTTCGTCTATGCCGATACCGACCCGGATGACCGCGCCAAGCAGGCCTTTACCGAATTCAAGCCGCTCGATGGCCAGTTTGCCGAAAACGTGATCCTGCAGGTCAAAAACGGCCCCATCGATTTCCAACCGCGCGAACCGGTCCACCCGCTGTTCGGCGCGATGCCCAAAACGCGGCTGGCGGCAGAGTTCCAGATCACCAAGGAATACCTGGGCCTTGCCACGCACTTGGCCTTCCTCGGCCCGCTGTTCGAAGAAGCGCTCGATACGCCCACCGGCCACCGCCCGGGCGAAACCGTCGCTACTTCGCTGACCGCGATGGCAGGCGTGGCCAATATCGGGCGGGACCGCGATTGGGCGGGCAGCACGTTCAATCAGGCCAACTGGTATGCGTTCGGCAGGCTGGCATGGGACCCGACGCTGTCATCAGAAACCATCGCCCGCGAATGGGCCGCGCAAACCTTCGGCACCGATCCCGCCTCCACCCGCACCATCGTGGGCATGATGATGCGATCACGCGAAGCGGTGGTGGATTACACCGGCCCGCTGGGCCTTGCGCACCTGTTTGCCAGCGATCATCATTACGGCCCCGGCCCATGGATAGATGATCTGGCCCGGCCTGAATGGAACCCGGTCTATTACCACCGCGCCAACCGCACCGGCATCGGCTTTGATCGGACCGCAAATGGCAGCAACGCCATCACCCAATATGCGCCCGAAGTGGCCGCACGTCTGGCCAAGCCCGAAACCACCCCGCCCGAACTGCTGCTGTGGTTCCATCACCTGCCTTGGGACCACGCGATGCCCGGTGGCAACACGCTATGGCAGGAACTGGTGCGCCGCTATGATCGCGGCGTGTTCGAAGTGGCCGCGCTGCGGCAGGACTGGACCACCTTGCGCCCGCAGATCGATGCGCAGCGCTGGGCCAAGACCGACACGCTGCTGGCCATCCAGCACCGCGAAGCGCGCTGGTGGCGCGATGCCAGCCTTGCCTACTGGATGTCGATCAACGGCATTCCCCTGCCCGCAGGATCACCCCCGCCTGAGCACGATCTAGCGTGGTACAAGGCGCAGCGCTTCAAGCATGTGCCGGGAACGCCGCACTAGGCGCAGCGCATTTGTTCCCTAAATGTTTCCCCGGGGAAACACCGCACCGATATCAGCCACCACCGCATCAAGCACGCGCACCGCATCGGTGCCCGCAACCAGCACCTGCAACCCGCGCTGACCGCCATTCAGGAATATCGCATCCCACAACAGCGCTGTTTCATCGATCACGCAGGGTATGGGGCGCATCTGGCCGAACGGGCTGATTCCGCCAATCTTGTAGCCGATCAGCCGTTCGGCATCGGCGCGGGGCATCATAGCCGCCGATTTCGCCCCCAGCGCCGCCGCCACGCGCTTGAGCGAAATCTCGCCATCCGAAGGCGCGATGGCGCAGGCCGGTTTGCCATCGGCCAGAACCATCAGCGTCTTGAATACCTGCCCCGGATCAACCCCCAGCGCATCGGCGGCCGCGCGGCCGATACTGGGCGCAGCGGGATCATAATCATATGTGCGCAGTTCAAACACTACGTCCGCTTGGTCCAAAGCCTTCGTCGCGCGGGTAACCTGTGCCATAGCGACAGGCTTGTTGCAGACGGTTTGGCGCAATGCCACCACAGAATTTCGCTATTGGAGAGAGTGCCGATGAGTGTCGCGTTCCGCCGCGAAGGCGATGACGAGCATCTTGAGCCGACGTTTGAAATCCCGATCCCGCCGGGGCCGAACCTCGTCACCCCGCGCGGGGCCGCCCAGATTGCGCAGCGACTGGCCGAGGCCGAAGCGGCGCTTGAAGGAGTAAGCGACGAAGCCGAACTGAAGAAACTGCGCCGCACGCTACGCTACTGGAGCACGCGGCAAGCCACCGCTGAAGTGCAATCGGACCCCGATGGCAAAACTGTGGCGTTCGGCTGCACGGTGCGCCTGCGCTTGAACGGCAAGGAGCGCACCATCATCATCGTGGGCGATGATGAAGCCGATCCCGCAACCGGCCTGATCGCCTTCTCCGCGCCGCTGGCCCGCGCCATCATGGAGGCCGAAGCCGGGGACTTTGCCGATTTCGGCGGAAAGGCTGACGCTATCGAACTGCTGGACGTTCAGCCTGCGCAAACCGGAGCAGATGGCCGCTACCTGATGGAGTAATGCTCCTGCCGCCCCCCTGTTCATTCGATCACCCTAGCGTTTTGCAGAGTCGGCAAAACCTTCTGCGACAGGTCTAGTGGCGCAAACGGGAATCGAACGAAGCGGGAGAGTAATGCGCGTTATTGCTGAAGGGATCGTAACCGAGGATTTGCCACCGCGCCTGATCGGCGGGCGTGAGCGGGCAACCGGGCGCGTGGTTTTCCCCTGCCCCGATGCCAGCACCTACGAACCTGTCGCCCTTTCGCGCACCGGCACGCTATGGTCCTACACGATCCAGCGCTATCGCCCCAAATCCCCGCCTTATGCCGGGCCTGAGGCATTTCGCCCCTGGCCGGTCGGCTATGTCGAATTGGCGGGCGAAGTGATCGTCGAAGCGCGGCTGGCCGATGTCGCCTTCGAAGACATCCGCATCGGCATGCCGCTGGAATTGACCATGATCCCGCTCGATCCCGAAGCGGCAGAGCCGGTGATGATCCCCGCATTCCGTCCCGCAGGAGCAGCAGCATGAGCGGCGATGTATGCATCGTGGGCGTGGGCATTCACCCCTTTGGCCGCACCGATGGCCTGTCGGGCCTTGATCAGGGCGTGTTCGCGGTGCGGCAGGCGCTGGCCGATGCCGGGATTGATTGGCCGCAAGTGCAGTTTGCCTATGGCAGCTCGGATGCGGCGGGCAATCCCGATACGATGGTGGAGCGCCTTGGCCTGACCGGCGTGCAATTCATCAACGTGCGCAATGGCTGCGCGGCGGGTGGCTCTGCCCTGTTCTCTGCCCAGATGGCGATCAAGAGCGGCGAGTTCGAGATCGGCCTTGCCGTAGGCTTTGACAAGCATCCGCGCGGCGCGTTCAACGCCATGCCTGCCGAATACAACCTGCCCGACTGGTATGGCGAGGCTGGCTACATGATCACCACGCAATTCTTTGCGGCCAAGATCATGCGCTACATGCATGAACACGGCATCAGCCAGACGTCGCTGGCGCGCGTGGCCAACAAGGCTTTCCGCAACGCCGTCCACGCCCCTCACGCATGGCGGCGCGAACCGGTGGATATGGAAACGATCCTTGAGGCGCCGCTGGTTTCCGATCCTTATACCAAATACATGTTCTGCTCTCCGGCAGAGGGCGGCGTGGCGCTGATCCTTGCCAGCGAGAAGAAGGCGCGCGAACTGGGCAAGCCGCTGGTGCGCCTGAAAGCGGCGACCATGCGCACCCGCCCGCCCAAATCTTTCGAAGTGTTCGCACCTTCCATCGATATTGGCGGCGGCACGGCCACGGCCACCCGGATTGCCAGTGCGGACGCTTTCCGCATGGCTGGCATCGGGCCTGAAGACATTGCGCTTGCCCAGTTGCAGGATACCGAATGCGGCGCTGAAATCATGCACATGGCCGAAAACGGGTTCTGCAAGGACGGCGAGCAGGAAGCGTGGCTGGAACAGGGCCGCACGGAAATCGGCGGCGCGCTGCCGGTCAATACCGATGGCGGCTGCCTTGCCTGTGGAGAACCTATTGGCGCATCCGGGCTGCGGCAGGTCTATGAAAATGTCGTCCAGCTTCGCGGCGATGGCGGCGGGCGGCAAGTGCCGGGCAACCCGAAGACCGCCTACAGCCACGTTTACGGCGCGCCGGGCGTCTCCGCCGTTACCATTCTTGAGCGTTGAGCAGATATGGACATTGAACTTTCCCCCGAAGAACTGGCGTTCCGCGATGAAGTGCGCGCGTTTCTGGCCGAGAACCTGCCTGCAGATGTGAAAGAAGGTGCAGCCGCATCGCCCACGGTGTTTGTGGAACCTGATATCGGCCAGCGCTGGAACGCCGTTTTGGCGGAGAAGGGCTGGCTGGCGTATCAGTGGCCCAAGGAGGTTGGCGGCACCGGCTGGACCCCGACACAGCGCTATATCTTTGAAAAGGAATGTGCACTGGCAGGCGCGCCGAACCTGACTGTGCTCGGCCTGAAACTCGTCGCGCCGGTGATCTATACTTTCGGCACGCCCGAACAGAAGGCGAAGTATCTGCCCAAAATCCTATCGGGCGAGGATTATTGGTGTCAGGGCTTTTCCGAACCCGGCAGCGGATCGGACCTCGCCTCGCTGCAGACTCGCGCCGACCTTTCAGCCGATGGCACGCACTATGTGCTCAACGGATCGAAAATCTGGACCACGCATGCCCACTGGTCGAACAAGATGTTCGCACTGGTGCGCACCGATGCCACGGGGCGCAAGCAAGCTGGCATCTCGTTCCTGCTGGTGGACATGAACCAGCCCGGCGTTTCGGTGCGTCCGCTGCTAACGCTGGCGGGCGATCACGAGGTTAATCAGGTGTTCCTCGAAGACGTGATCGTGCCCGTGGAAGACCGCGTGGGCGAGGAAGGCGATGGCTGGAAACTGGCCAAGTTCCTGCTGGAAAACGAACGCGGCGGATCGTGCCATGCGCCCAAGC
>JBEQBV010000019.1:0-28463 GCA_041639635.1 Novosphingobium sp. | reverse complement strand
AGGGCCAGTGCCGAGGACAAGCGCTTTGCGATCAAGGTGCTGATCATCTTCGGGTCAGTGTTGGTCGGCATTTATGTGCTGAGCGTACTGGCTGGTAATTCTTTCGGGCCAAGGACGGCACATTGATGAAAAAGACCCTCACCCTGCGCCCCGCCCACGAGCGCGCCGATGCGCCCAAGATCCAGAAAAAGGGTCGCGGTTGGGCCATTTCCGGCTCGCGGCTCGATTCGATCCACGACACCGCGCGCGAAATGCGGCGCGATCCAGACCCTGCGCACACCGCGCTGGCGGATGAACTGGCAAAGGAAGACCTCGGCAAATACAAGTTCAAGCGCTTTGCCGTGATCGGTTCAGCCATCGTTGATTTCGCCTGCCAGCCGCTCAAACTGGTGGTCGCGCTCAACCGCGATGACAATCCCGAGATTGAGCGTCGCCGCGATGCTAGCCTCGCCGAAGTTGGCCTCAAGGTCATCCGCTATGACGCTGCCGATGTCGCCGCCGATCCTGAAGGCGCGGCTGCCGCAGTCCTGTCGGCGATGAAGGCGCGCTACGAAGAACTGCGCGCCGCTGCCCGCCCGCGCCCCTCCTATTCGCGCTCCGGCGCACGCCCGCAGCGGACGCCCTATGCTCCGCGAAACCAGGGTTGAAAGATATGACGATGCTCAAGATTGAAAACCTCCAGGCCACTGTGGCTGACAAGCAGATCCTCAAGGGCCTTTCGCTCACCATTAACGCGGGGGAAATCCACGCGATCATGGGGCCGAACGGCGCGGGTAAATCGACGCTGGGCTACACGCTCGGCGGGCGTCCCGGCTATGAAGTGACCGGCGGCAGCGCCACGCTGGACGGCGTGGACCTGTTCGACCTCGAACCGCACGAACGCGCCGCCGCAGGCCTGTTCCTCGGCTTCCAGTACCCGGTGGAAATCCCCGGCGTGTCCTTCGTCCAGTTCCTGCGCGAATCTGCCAATGCGCAGCGCAAGGGCCGGGGCGAGGCTCCGCTTTCAGGCGGGGAATTCCTGAAGCTCGCTAAGGAAAAGGCTGCGCTGCTGCGCATGGACATGGACATGCTCAAGCGCCCGGTGAACGTCGGCTTTTCGGGCGGTGAAAAGAAGCGCGCCGAAATGGTGCAGATGGGCATTCTCGATCCGAAACTGGCGATCCTCGATGAGACGGATTCCGGCCTCGATATCGATGCGCTGCGCATCTGCGGCGAAGGCATCAACGCGATCATGCGCAAGCCCGACAAGGCCGTGCTGCTGATCACGCACTATCAGCGCTTGCTCGATTATGTGAAGCCCGATTTCGTTCACGTCCTTGCCGGTGGCCGCATCGTGCGCAGCGGAGGGCCCGAACTGGCGCTGGAGCTGGAAGAGCACGGCTACGAGGCCGTCGCGGCATGACCGCGCTTCCCACCCGGCGGGACGAGGCGTTTCGCTACGCCGATCTAGCCGCGCTGGAACCGCTGTGGCCGGTGCCTGTGCAGGACATCCGCGTTGCAGCGGGTGAAACCGGCGCGCTAGCGGTCATCCTCGACGGTGCGAACGACGCTGCGCAAGATATTGCCATCACGCTGGAAGACGGCGCCGAGTTTGACTTGCGCGTGTTGAACGCTGGGTCCGGCTATGGGCGCGTTGCCGTGACCGTCACGTTGGGCAAAGCGGCCAAGTTCCACTTGGGCGCAGCGCAGATCGCAGGCGGCGACCAGACGGTGGAAGTCGTCACGCAGGTCACCCACGCCGAACCTGACGCCATATCCACACAGGTCGTACGCTCCGTCCTTGGCGGCCACGCCACTGGCACCTACCTCGGCAAAGTGGCCGTGGCGCGCGGGGCCATTGGCACCGATGGCTCGCAATCGATCCGCGCCATGCTGCTTGATCGTACGGCCACGGCCAACGCCCGGCCCGAGCTGGAAATCTATGCCGACGATGTGAAATGCGCGCATGGATGCGCCGTGGGTGAACTCGATCCGCAAAGCCTGTTCTACCTCGCCCAGCGCGGATTGCCGCCGGCCGAGGCCAAGAAGCTGATGTTGCAGGCCTTCATCGCCGAAGCCTTCGTTGGCGCGGCTGACGAAGAAGCCCTGACCGAAACGGCGCTCAAGGCGCTGGAGGCCATGCTGTGACGGTCGATACACTGACCCGCGCGGCAGAGTGGCCCGGCCTGATCAACCCTGACGGCACCCGCTGGCACTACCTCGATACCGCCGCCACCGCGCAAAAACCGCAGGTCGTGATCGACGCCATGACCCACGCGATGGGCCGGGATTACGCTACCGTCCATCGCGGCGTCTATGCCCGCTCAGCCGATATGACGCTGGCCTTCGAAGCCGCGCGCCGCAAGGTTGCCACACTGATCGGCGGGCAGGAAAGCGAACTGGTCTTCACCCGCGGCGCGACCGAGGCGATCAACCTTGTCGCGCAGACATGGGGTGTCGCCAACCTCAAAGCAGGCGACCGCATCCTGCTTTCCACGCTCGAACACCATGCCAACATCGTGCCCTGGCAGATGCTGCGCGAACGCACTGGCGTGGACATCGACGTTTGCCCGCTGACCGATGACGGGCAGATTGATCTCGACGCTGCCGAACGCATGTTGACCCCGGCACACAAGCTGGTGTCCTTCGCGCATGTCTCGAACGTGTTGGGCTCAGTGCTGGATGCGCCGCGTGCCGTGGCGCTGGCCCGCAGTGTCGGCGCAAAGATCCTGCTCGATGGGTGCCAGTCGGTTGCCCGGTTGACCGTGGATGTGACGGCGCTGGACTGCGATTTCTACGTCTTCTCTGCGCATAAGCTTTATGGACCCACCGGCATCGGCGCGCTGTGGGCCAAGGCCGAAATCCTCGAAGCCATGCCCCCGTGGCAAGGCGGCGGGGCGATGATCGACAGAGTGTCGTTTGATGGCACAACTTATGGCCCCGCGCCGCAGCGGTTTGAAGCGGGAACGCCCGCCATCGTCGAGGCCATCGCCTTTGGCGCGGCGGTCGATTTCGTGAACGCGCAAGGGCTGCCTGCCATACACGCACACGAAACCGCCTTGGTGGCCAAAGCCCGCAAGGCCTTGCAAGCGTTCAATTCGATCCGCCTGTTCGGGCCGGAAGACAGCGCGGGCATCCTCAGCTTTGCGATGGAAGGCGTCCATCCGCACGATTTGGGCACCATTCTGGACGAAGAGGGCGTGGCAATCCGCGCCGGGCACCACTGCGCGCAGCCGCTGATGGCGCACCTTGGCGTGCCCGCCACCGCCCGCGCCAGCTTTGGCATCTACAGCGATGAAAGCGATATTGCCGCGCTTGTGCGCGGCATCGAGAGGACCAAGAGGATCTTCGGATGAGCGAGAACGAACCCAAATTCGCGGTTGAAGAGGTTGAGGCCGTGGCCCCACCGAAGCGCGCCTTCGTGGAAGACGCTGCAGAGGCAGCGGCATCCGAAAGCTCCGAACGTAAGCGCGACTATCTCGATGGTTTTCTGGCGGCAAAGCCTGCAGCCGTTGCTCCAGCCGAGCCGGGTGGCGACATCTACGAAGGCGTCGTTGCCGCGCTGAAGGAAATCTTCGACCCGGAAATCCCGGTCAACATCTACGATCTCGGCCTGATCTATGGCGTCGATGTATCAGATGAAGCAGACGTGACCGTCACCATGACGCTGACCACGCCGCATTGCCCGGTTGCTGAAACGATGCCGGGCGAGGTGGAACTGCGCGTATCGTCGGTCCCCGGCGTACGTGATGCCGAAGTCAATCTCGTCTGGGACCCTGCGTGGGACCCTGCCAAGATGAGTGATGAAGCCAAGCTTGAGCTGGGCATGTTGTAACTTACCCCGCTCCCGCCAGCGGGAGGGGTTGGGGGTGGGCAGCGGCCCGAACCATCCCTATATTGAACAGGCCCTCCCCCGACCCCTCCCGCCAGCGGGAGGGGGGAGATCATAGAATGACCACCGAAACAAAAATCCGCCGTCCCCGCCCCGCCGCCGTGATCCTCACGCCCAGCGCAGAGGCGCGCGTCAAGCATCTGATGGACACGGCCCCCGAAGGCGCCATCGGCGTAAAGCTCTCCACCCCGCGCCGCGGCTGCTCTGGCCTTGCCTATTCGGTGGACTATGTGACGCAGGCCAATCCGCTTGATGAAAAGATCGAAACGCCCGGCGGCCTGTTTTTCATCGACAGCGCCTCGGTACTCTACCTGATCGGTAGCACGATGGATTGGCAGGAGGATGATTTCACCGCCGGTTTCGTGTTTCAGAACCCCAATGCCAAGGGTTCGTGCGGCTGCGGGGAAAGCTTTACCGTCTGATTCTGCGCTGATGAAAAAAATGGGGCGCGTCTTCAGGCTTCCTCAACCAGAAACCGCAGCAGTGCTTTTTCCAGCGCGTCAATCTGCCCATCGGCATCGATCCGCGCTTCCAGCCACAGCTTTTCGGCGTCGTTTACCGCGTGATCGCGCGCGGCTTCACCGGCGATGTCGCGACCCGGCTGTTTGCGGCCAAAGCCCACTTCCTTCAGTGCATCGGCAAATCCCGCCCCATCGGTTCTGGCCATGCGCCCGAAAAAGCGGCCGATGCTGCTGCTGCGATCGTTCATGAAGGCTTCCAGTTCGCCCGCACGTTCGCGCGATACGCCCACGGCACCGTTCCAGCCCTGCAGATAATTGGCCACGCCTTGCACGAACAGGCGCTCCCACGGAGGCGCATTGTCGGCACCCAGCGTTGCATCCTTCAGGCGGAACAGCATTTCGGCCTCGCGCTGGCTGACGCCTGCCGGACGGTCCCCGCCTGAGGCAAAGATGGTGCGGCGGATCAGCGTGCATTCGGCGGCCGTGATGCTTCCGGGATCGATCACGCCACCGCAGCGGGTCGGCCCTTCACCGGTCAGCACTTCACGTTCGATCTGCTGCAGCACAAACAGGCGCAGGGTTTCGGGCGCAGACAGGGCTTTTTCCAGAACGCGCACCAGCAATTCCAGTTCGGTCAGGCTGTCCACCTTGCCATCGTGCGAAACGCGCTCGATCAGCCAGCGCGCGTTTTCCTCTGACACATGGCCGCGAGGATCGGTGCCGTTGACGGTGAATTCCACCAGCGCTTCGATGAAGAAATCCGACCACTCGCGCGTGGGCGTTTCGATCTGGTCATTGAGGATGAAGATCGCCTCGGCCTCTTCGGGATCAATCTTGCCATCGGGCCATGCGGCGCGGCGCAGTGCCAGAATTTCCTGTGCGGAAATCGCGCTGTCTGCAGCGGCCTGTGCGGCCAGAGCGCGGAAATGCAAGGTCATGCGTGTCGGTCCCCAGATCGTCCTGTCGCTGTACGATTAGGGGAAACCGCTTAATTTGGCGTTATCAGCCGCACTACTGCCATCAGCGCCGATATCGCCAGCAGGAAGCCGACAAAGCCGCGCCATGCGCGATCGCTCACTTTGCCAAAGGCTTTGCTGCCCAGATGGTTGCCTGCCAGCACCGGCGCGAACAGCAGCAAGGCGAACAGCGCATCGCGCCAGGAAGCCAGCCCCAGTGCCAAGGCCGCTGCCGTGCTGGCTATCGATGTCAGCAGAAACACCGTCAGCATCGAGGCGCGCGCCACCTCGCGCGGGATGGGGCGGCGCAAGTAATAGGGCACGACCGGCGGACCCGGCATTCCGGCAAACCCTGTCAGCAATCCCGCTGCAGCGCCCGTCAGCCCGGTTTCCAGCGCGCCCGGCACATGGCCTGTCCGTGCGGGCAGGAGCACCATGACAAATGCAATGATCGCCACAATCGCTATCAGCACGCGCGCCACTTCGGGCGGCGTGGCAAACAGCACCAATAGTCCCACCGGCGTCAGAAGCATCGCCGCCCCGCCAATCACGCCCGCACTTTTCTCGCTCGCCGTCCACACCTTGCGTGCGCCGACCAGCCCGATGAACAGCGCCAGCATGTTGGATACGACCACCGCTTCACCCGGTGGGATCACCAGCCCGATCAGTGGCACCAGCAGGATGGCCATGCCAAACCCTGCCAGCCCTCGCACGAAGGCCGCGATGAAAGCGGCTAGCGCGCACAAGGCGAGGGAGAGGAGGGGCAGGCCGAGCACTACATTCCTCCCCGGTCAGGGGAGGGGGACCATGCGCAGCATGGTGGAGGGGCACCCACGGCAAGGCGCATCAAGCGTCCTTCGACAGGCTCAGGACGAGCGGGTTTGAATGGTCAGTTGCCACCTCCGTCATGCTGAACTTGTTTCAGCATCCATTTCTCACCAGACACTGTCCGTGCTGGGTGCGACATGGACCCTGAACCAAGTTCAGGGTGACGAAGTGTGATCTTGCGCTGCCGGGTTGCCCAACCGCCACCAGCATCACCGCAAATCCGGCGAAGCCAAATCCGGCGCCAGCGCCTCACCTCTCAGCAAGGCAATTGCCTCGTCCAGCGGCATCACCTTCTGGTGCTGTTCGCCCAGTATGCGGATCGCCACGGTGCCTTCTTCGGCTTCGCGCTTGCCCACCACCAGCAGGTAGGGGACTTTCGCCACCGAATGTTCGCGCACCTTGTAGTTGATCTTCTCGTTGCGCAGATCGCTCTCGGCGCGGATGCCAGCCGCCTTCAGCTTCGCCAAAGCCTCGCGCGCATAGTTATCCGCATCCGAAACGATGGTCGCCACCACCGCCTGCACCGGGGCGAGCCACACCGGCAAACGCCCGGCAAAATGCTCGATCAAAATGCCGATAAAGCGCTCGTAGCTGCCGAAGATCGCGCGGTGCAGCATCACCGGGCGGTGCTTCTCGCCATCTTCGCCGACATAGTTCGCGTCCAGACGTTCGGGCAGGACACGGTCGGACTGGATCGTGCCGACCTGCCAGGTGCGGCCAATCGCGTCGGTCAGGTGCCATTCCAGCTTGGGCGCATAGAACGCGCCTTCGCCCGGCAGTTCTTCCCAGCCATATTCAGGCGTGGCAAGGCCCGCGCGCACCACGGCCGCGCGCAATTCGCTTTCGGCCATGTCCCACATCTCTTCGGTGCCGAACCGCTTTTCGGGGCGCAGTGCCAGCTTGATCGAGTAGGTGAAACCGAAGTCCTTGTAGATGCGGTCGGCCAGTTCACAGAACGCCTGCACTTCGTCCACGATCTGGTCTTCGCGGCAGAAGATGTGCGCATCGTCCTGCGTGAACTGGCGCACGCGCATCAGCCCGTGCAGCGCGCCGTGCGGTTCGTTGCGATGGCAGCAGCCGTTTTCGTACAAGCGCAGCGGCAGATCGCGGTAGGACTTCAGCCCCTGCCGGAAGATCAGCACGTGCGCCGGGCAGTTCATCGGCTTCAATGCCATCCAGTCGGCCTCGCCGCTGATGACCGGGCCTTCATCGTCCACGTTCGGTACTTCATCGGGGATCACGAACATGTTTTCGCGATACTTGCCCCAGTGGCCAGACTGCTCCCACTGGCGCGCGTCCATCACCTGCGGGGTCTTCACCTCGCGATAGCCCGCGCCATCAATCGCGCGGCGCATATAGGCTTCCAGCTCGCGCCAGATGACATAGCCCTTGGGGTGCCAGAAGACCGAGCCGTGGGCCTCCTGTTGCAGATGGAACAGGTCCATCTCGTTGCCCAGCTTGCGGTGGTCGCGCTTGGCCGCTTCTTCCAGCCGCGTCAGATGCGCGTCCAATTGCTTCTTGTTCAGCCAGCCGGTGCCGTAAATGCGGCTGAGCATCGCGTTGTTCTGGTCCCCGCGCCAATAGGCACCCGAAACGCGCGTCAGCTTGAAGGCATTGGGATCAAGCTTGCCGGTGGAGGGCAGGTGCGGCCCCCGGCACATGTCGAGCCAATCGTCGCCCGACCAATAGACGGTCAGCGGTTCATCCCCGGGCAGTTCGGCCGCCCATTGCGCCTTGAAGCTTTCGCCCTGCTGCTTCCAGCGGCTTATCAGCTGCTCACGGCTCCACACCTCGCGGCGCAGCGGCTTGTTCGCGCCGATGATCTTGCGCATCTGCGCCTCGATCGCGGGCAGGTCTTCCTCGGTAAAGGGCCGCTCTGCAGGCGCGAAGTCGTAATAGAACCCGTCGTCCGTGCTCGGCCCGAAGGTGATCTGCGTGCCCGGAAACAGCGCCTGCACCGCCTCGGCCAGAATATGCGCATAGTCATGCCGCGCAAGGTCCAGCGCCTCAGCCTCGTCCTTGGCCGTCACCAGCGCCAGTTGCGCATCAGCGGTGAAGGGCCGGGACAGGTCGACCAGTTCGCCATCCACTTTCGCCGCCAGCGCCGCCTTTGCAAGGCCGGGACCAATCGCAGCAGCAATGTCAGCCGGAGTGCTACCGGGCGCAACTTCGCGCACGGAACCATCGGGCAGGGTGATCTTGAGCAGTTCGGACATGCAGCACTCTCTAACGCATTTGCGCGGGAGCCTTGCCACAGGAAAGCCGCAACCGAAAGGGCAGGCGTCAGGGAAATCGCATGGCCGCGCCGATCAGGCCACCATCTCTTTCAACGGAACGCTCGCATCGGCCAGCAGCTCAGGCGCAATCTGGGCGCGGGTTTCGACCAGCTTCTTGCCCTGCACATAGTCCTTGACCATGTTCACGCAATCGAGCGCCACCACTTTGCCGCTCTTGAGGTACACGACCGAGAACGACCGCGTTGCTGGGTCCCCGCGCAGCACGGCGTTGTCGTGGCCGGTGGAAAGCCCCACCGTCTGCAGCCGCAAGTCATACTGGTTCGACCAGAACCACGGCGTTGCCTTGTAAGGCACGGCCACACCGCAGATGTCCTTTGCCGCCGTGGTCGCCATATCATTGGCATTCTGCACGGATTCCAGCCGGATCACCGCGCCATCGGCAAAATCGTTGGCGTGCGCAGCGCAATCGCCAATGGCATAGACATCGGGCAGTGACGTGCGGCAGAACTCGTCCACATCCACCCCGTTTGCCCCTGCGGCGCCTGCCGAGAGCAGCGGGGCGATGCACGGAATGATGCCGATGCCCACGATCACGATGTCCGCCGGAAGCACCGATCCATCCTGCATCTTCACGCCGGTTGCCTTGGTGCCATCGCCCTCGATGCAGTCCATCGCCGCACCGGTGCGCAGGTCCACGCCGTGGGCGCGGTGTTCAGCCTGATAGAATTCCGAAAGCGCCTCGCCTGCCACGCGCGCCAGCACTCGGGGCAGGGCTTCGAGCAGCGTCACGTGTACGTCGAACTTGGTCAGCACTGCGGCGGCTTCCAACCCGATGTAGCCCCCGCCGACTACGACAGCGCGTTTCGCCCCGCCATCAAGCTCCCGCATCAACCGGTCGGCATCCTCGCGGGTGCGCACCGCATGCACACCGGCAAGGTCTGCACCCACGCACGAAAGCCTGCGCGGATCGCCGCCGGTCGCCCAGATCAGCTTGCCGTAGCCGATCTCGCTGCCATCGCCGAGCTTCACGGTGTGCGCCGCCGGATCGATCGAGACGACCTCGCTCGACAGCTTCATCTCGATGTTCTTGTCCACCCAGAACTGTTCCGGGCGGATGCAGATGCGCTCGAACGTCTTTTCGCGCGCCAGATATTCCTTCGACAGCGGCGGACGCTCATAGGGGATTTCCGGCTCGCGCCCAATCACCAGCACGCGGCCTTCAAAGCCGTTCTGGCGCAATGCAATGGCCGCCTGTGCGCCGCCGTGTCCGGCCCCCACGATGATGACGTCTGCGTGTTCCATCTTTCGAATCCTCCCGGCTTTGGAATGCCGTTTGGCCAAAAGCGCCGTAGCGTCAACCAATCTGCGCGAAAAAGTCCGATGTTGCAAAGCAAAGATCGCCCCTTGCGCGCAAGCATCGGCTTGGTATGCTATGTTGCATAACACAAAACGTGACCGGGAGTTGAACCATGATGCGCACCAAAATCGCCAGAAGCCTGATCGCCGCCACGCTGGCCACGCTGTGTCTCCCCGCTGCCGCACAAAGCCCCGCACCCGTCTCTGCTACTGTGCCGCAGGACCCGGTCATCGCCATGCGCCAGCACTGGCTCGATGCCGATATCAACAGCTTCAACTTCCGCAATTCGGCGCAAATCTTCGAAACCCGCACCGTGGCCAAGGGCGCTGAGGTCTGGCCCCTTGCCACCGGCCCCGCCGCCAAGATGCCCGCCGATTACGATTCATGGGCGCGTCGCACCTTCACCAATGCGCTCATGGTGATTCACGATGGCAAGGTGGTGTTCGAGGATTACCGCAACCGCACCACGCCCACCGACCGCTTCATCTCGTTCTCGATGGCCAAGACGATCACTGCGCTGCTGGTCGGCCTTGCGATTGAAGACGGCAAGATCGCCTCGATCGATGATCCGGTCAGCAAATACGTGCCCGAACTCAAGGGCGGCGGGTACGAAGGCGTCTCGATCCGCCACGTGCTGCAGATGCGTTCGGGCGTGGCTTACGAAGAGCGCTACGATTTCGGCGCAAACCCCAGCCTAGCCGCGCAAATCCACATGAATGCGATCGTGGCCAACACTGAACGTTTTGCCGATCGCGCCCGCACCATTGGCCGGGCCACCGCTCCGGGCAGCCGTTTTAACTATGCCACGCTCGATACCGCCGTGCTCGGCTGGGTGTTGGAACGTGCCACGGGCGAAAAGCTGGCCCCCTATATGAGCCGCCGCCTGTGGCAGCCGCTGGGCGCCGAATCGGATGGCTTCTTCATTGCCGATGGGCCTGAGGGAGTGGGGCGTGAGCTTTCAGGCATGGGTTACAACGCCCGCCTCCGCGATTTCGGCCGGATCGGGCTGATGCTGCTGAACACTGGCCGCGCGAACGGGCGGCAGGTGGTGCCCGAAAGCTGGGTCCGGCAGGCCACCACCATGGTTCCCTTCGCGCCCAACGCCACCAAGCCTACGCGCGATGCCTATGGCTACCAGATCTGGAAGCTGGATGAAGAACCCGGCGCCTATTCGGCCATCGGCCTTGCCGGGCAATTCATCTATGTTCACCCGGCCAGCAACACCGTGATCGTCAAGCTTAGCCATTTCCCGAACCCGGAACCGGCAGGCGTGGTGGACGAAACGGTTAAGGGCTTCCACGCAATCATCGCGGGGCTGGGGAAGTAGCGGCGCCAGCGATCAGAATTCTCGCATTTATCTCTCTTCTATCGTCATCCTGAACTTGGTTCAGGATCCATTTCCCCCATCAAGCTGCCGCTGGTAACGAGAAATGGACCCTGAACCAAGTTCAGGGTGACGAAGATGGAGGCGTGTAGAATAGCGCAAAGCCGCAGCCTGCTACCCCCCAACCCCTCACCGTCCCAGCAGCGTCCTCGCCTGGCTGGCCACTTGCGCCAGCATGGCCGGGGCAACAACAGGTGCGGCCTGCGCGCGCGCCACCAGGCTGCGGAACTGCTGCACTGCCGCCGCATTGGCCTCCAGCCAGTCACCGACGAATGCCGCAGGCGATCCGCCGCGCGACCGCGTCAGAAAATCGAGCCGCATCTGCTCGAAATCGCGCGATAGTCCGGCAACCAGCAACCGTTCCCACGGGTCGGACGGGTTCATCCGCCGCGCCGCCTGCTGTGCCCAGTCCAGCCCAAGCGTAGCGCCCAGATCGGCAAAGGCCCCGGTCAGAACGGCGGCATCCACGTTCAGGTCACCGGCCAGATGGGCAAGGCCTACCGCTCCGTCCATGTCGTAAAGATGCACCAGCCGTGCAGCGATGGCAGCGGGCACACCGGCTGCCTCCAGATCGTCGGCCATCGCCCGTGCCTGCGCCTGCGCTTCACCACGCAGCAATTGCGATACCGTGCTGGCCAGCAGTGCGACGCCGCCAGAAAGGTTCTGGATCAACTGCCCCGGCTGAACCGACCCGTGGCCCGCGCGCAGCACATCGGCAATCTGTCCGCGCAAGCCTTGCGCGGCACGCTCGAACAGCGCCAGCCGCAGCGTTTCGGGCATAGTGGCCGTGTCGAGGATATCCCACGTTGCGCGCAGATCGAAAAGTCGCTCCGCCGCCACAAAAGCGGCTGTAACCTGTGCCAGCGAAGCGCCTTCCTCCTCGCACAGTTCAAACGGCATGACCGGGCCAAGCCGGTTGATCACCCGGTTGGCCAGCTTGGTGGCAAGGATCTCGCGGCGCAGACGATGACTGGTGATTTCCTCGGCAAAGGCCTCACGCATCTGTGGCGGGAAGGCGGCGATCAGTTCTGATTCCAGCACCGGATCGTCCACCACCGGGCTTGCTTCCAACTCGCGCTGCAATGCCAGCTTGCTGCTGGAAAGCAGCACGGCGAGTTCGGGCCGGGTCAGCCCCTGTCCAGCCGCCGCGCGCCGCGCAAGGTCTTCTGCGCCTGCCAGTCCTTCGGTCTTGCGGTCCAGATCGCCCGCTTCCTCCAGCACATCGATGAGGCGGGACCACGATGGCATGGCAGCCGCCCCGCCGCGTTCGGCGATGGACAGGGCGAGCGCTTGCAGCCGGTTGTCCTCCAGCACCAGATGGGCAACGTCATCGGTCATCGACACCAGCAGGTCGACGCGCGCGTCCTCGGTCAGCTTGCCGGTGCGCTTTGCGGCGGCCAGCGCGATCTTGATGTTCACCTCATTGTCCGAACAATCGACGCCTGCCGAATTGTCGATGAAGTCGGTGTTGATGCGGCCTCCAATCTGCGAAAATTCGATGCGCGCCGCCTGCGTGGTGCCAAGGTTCGCCCCTTCGCCAATCACCTTGGCGCGCACGTCATTGGCTGAAACGCGCACCGCATCGTTCGATGGATCGCCCACGTCCACGTTGTTCTGGGTGCTGGCCTTCACATAAGTGCCGATGCCGCCAAACCACAGCAGGTCCACCTGCGCGCGCAAAATGGCCGTGATCAGCGAATCCGGATCAATCTCCGCCACGCTTAGATCCAGCATCGCCTGCACTTCGGGCGAAAGCGGAATCGCCTTCATCGAACGCGGAAACACCCCGCCGCCTGCGGAAATCAGGCTCTTGTCATAATCGTCCCAGCTGGACCGGGGCAGCGCAAACAGGCGCGCACGCTCTTCCCAGCTCTTGGCCGGATCGGGATCGGGATCGAGGAAAATGTGCCGATGATCGAACGCCGCCACCACTTTCAATGCCTTTGACAGCAGCATCCCATTGCCGAACACATCGCCCGACATATCGCCGCAGCCAGCCAGACGCACCGGCTCGCTCTGCACGTCCACGCCCATTTCCAGGAAGTGCCGCCGGACCGAAAGCCACGCGCCACGGGCGGTGATGCCCATCGCCTTGTGATCGTAACCCTTCGATCCGCCACTGGCGAAAGCATCGTCGAGCCAGAAGTCCTTCGATTCCGCGATGGCGTTGGCCACGTCAGAAAATGTCGCCGTGCCCTTGTCTGCGGCCACCACGAAATACGGGTCCTCGCCATCGCGCACGACCACGGCATCGGGGTGGACCACGGCGCCTTCCACGATATTGTCGGTGAGTGATAGCAGCGTGCGGATGAACACCTGATAGCTTGCCTTGCCCTCGGCCAACCAGCCATCACGGTCCTTGGCTGGGTCGGGCAATTGCTTGGGATAGAAGCCACCCTTGGCCCCGGTCGGCACGATCACTGCGTTCTTCACGCGCTGTGCTTTCATCAGGCCCAGCACTTCGGTGCGGAAGTCATCGCGCCGATCAGACCAGCGCAGACCCCCGCGCGCCACTGGCCCGGCGCGCAGATGGATGCCTTCCACGCGGGGGGAATAGACGAAAATTTCGCGCCACGGCAGCGGCTTGGGCAGGCCCGGCACTTGCGCCGAGTCAATCTTGAACGCCAGCGCTTCCGCAGCTGCCGGGGCAAAGGCATTGGTGCGCAGGATCGCGCTCACCAGCGCTCGGAACCGGCGCAGCAGCCGGTCATCATTGATCGCGGCCACGCCCGCAAGGCCCGCCTTTATGCGCTCCTCGGCCTGCGCAAAGGCGGCTTCGCGGTCGCCATCGAAGGCCGGATCATGGCGCGCCACAAAGGCTGCGATCAGCCCATGGGTCACCCCCGGTGCGGCCTTCAGCGCTTCGACTGCCGTGGCAATGCTGAATGTCATGCCCGCCTGCCGCAGATAGCGGTAGAAGGCGCGCAACCAGTTGGCCTCGGTCGCGGAAAGGCCGGTGGCCACGATCAGGCGGTTGAAGGCATCGTCCTCCGCCGCACCGTTCAGCACCGCTGCCAGCGATCCTTCGATGGATTCGGCCCGCCCCAGCAGATCGTCCACCGATGTATCGGCTGGGTGAGAGACGAGGAAATCGTGGATATAGCCCAGTCGCCCGCCATCCAGCGGCGTCGGCACTTCTTCCAGTACGCGGAAGCCGAAGTTTTCCAGCACCGGCACCGCATCGGACAGCACGATGGCCCCTTCGCGCTGGTACAGCTTCAGCCGCAGCGCCACTTCACCGGCATGGCGATGCAAGCGCACGGCGCGGCGCGGGGCCTTGCTGCCGGCCAGCGTGCGCAACACGCGGATGTCGCTGGCGGCCTCTGCCGGGCCAGCGGCATTGCGATAGGCTATCGGGAAAGCATCGGCAAAGCGGGCGGCAATTGCCGCTGCGCGCGATGGGTCTTCAGCCTTTGCGAGTTCAGCCTCCACTGCCCCTGCCCAGCCGCGCACCATCGATTGCAATTGCAGATCAAGGGCGTCTTCATCGGCCCTTGCCTGCTGCTCGCGCACGTCGAGCACAAAGCGGAGCATGGCGAGTGTGCTGGCCTCCACTTGCAATGCCCAGTCGATCACCTGCGCGCCCGCTGCTGCTTCGAGCATGGCCTGAATGGCAAGGCGCTTCTGCGTGGACAGCACATCGCGCGGCAGCCACACAAACGCGAACATGTGCCGCGCCAACGGTGCTTCCACCAGCGCCAGACGGGCGCGGGGCCGGTCCACCAGGCTCATCGTGGCGGTAACCACGCGCTCCAGATCGGCTTCCGCAAAGCTGATCAGCAAGTCGTGCGGCAGCGTGGTCATCGCATGGACCAGCGCCTTTCCGGCATGGCCGTTGGGCGCAAAGCCGAATTTGTCCATCAGTTCGGAAAGCTGCGTGCGCAGGCGGGGGACACGGTCGGGCGCAGCGGCCAGCGCGGCGCTGGTCCACACGCCTGCGTGGATAGACAGCGCCACTACCGCGCCACCTTCGATACGCGGCACGATGAACAGGTCCAGCGGCACGCGGCGGTGCACGTTGGCAATGCGGTTGGCTTTGACGATCAGCGGCGCACGGCCCTTGCCGCTTTCGAACCACGCAAAGGCGCGGTCATAAGATGCATCAGCCAGCAGACCGCGCGCGCTGGCACGGCAGATGCCCAGCGGCTTTTCCTCGGTGCCGTCGCGCAGGCGCGTGACGCAACCCAGTTGCGTGAGCATGCCGTCCGCCAGCCAGCGCAGCAGCGCGGCGCCTTCGGGATCGGCCAGCCCATCGGCATCGGCGCGCATGGAGGCCTGCATCAGCGGCCAATCCGCCACGGCGGCGCGCACATCGGCCAGCGTTTCCTCCAGCGCGGTCAACAGCGCGCGGCGCTGGCGCGCATCGGCGCGTTCGGTTTCAAGGTAGATGATCGATTCGCGGCGCTCTCCGCTGGCATCGCCTGCAGGAAACGCGGTCAGCCGTCCTTCGGGATCACGACGCACTGCGGCCACCGGATGGACCAGACGGTCAATCGTCAATCCTTGCGCGGTGATGGCGGAAGTTATTGAATCGACCAGGAATGGCATATCATCATTGATCACCGCAATGCGCAGATGGCGCTCCGAACTGCCCGATCCGCTTACGCTTTCGATGGCGATGGCTGGCCCGCTGCCCTTGCGCACAGCCGCTGCCGCCGCAGCAAAGCTGGCGGCTTCGGCCAGACGTGCCGTGTCAAAGTCGCGGGCTTCATCGGGCAGGAGCGCTGCGGCAAAGCGTTCGGCAAGCGCGAAAGCCAATGGGTCAGCGGGTTCGGACAGGGTTGCGGATGATAACGCCATGATGATTTTCCGGCTCTCCAGCGAGAAAGAAATGTTTCTCTCTTTTGTAATTATGAAACACAATTTTGCATCATTATTCCAGATGCTAATCCAGTCGAGGCCAAGCGACAAGTCCGGTTCACTGGCGCGAACGGCTTAACCTGCGGTTGTGAACCTTTGCGGCGGAAAATGGTGCCGTAGGGGTGCTTTGCTATCGTTCAGGCGTGTTTAGGTGCTGCTAGGTGCATCTAGGTGCACTTCAGGAATCCACCATTTCGCGCGCTGCTTCCGCCGTCAACCGCAGCGATTTCAGCCGCGCCGTCTGGTCAAAAATCGATGCCGCAACAATAACTTCGTCCACGCCTGTCCGCTCGGCAAATGCGGCCAGACCGGCGCGTACCGTCTCCACCGATCCGGTTGCGCTCACTTGCCGCACATGCTCCAGCATGACGTGGGCTTGCGGTGGAAGTGAGTCGCGATAGCCGGGCACCGGCGGCTTTAGCTTCCCCGGATTGCCGCTGCGCAACGCCACGAAGGCCTGATCCATCGACGAGGCGAGCAATTGCGCTTCCTCGTCGGTATCGGCGGCCACCACGTTGATCGCTGCGGCGCAATAGGGAGCGTCCAGTTCCTCGGACGGCTGGAAGCGTTCGCGGTAGATTTTCAGTGCAGAATCAAGGTGATCGGGCGCAAAGTGGGAGGCGAAGGCATAGGGCATGCCCAGCATCGCCGCCAATTGCGCGCCGAACAGGCTCGATCCCAGAATCCACATCTGCACCTTTGCGCCTTTGGCCGGATAGGCTTGCAGATGAACGCGCGGATCGCCTGCGAACAGGGCGCGCAGTTCCACCACGTCCTGCGGAAAGTCCTCCGCCGCGCGGTTCGTATCCTTGTGCAGCGCGCGCATGATGCGCTGGTCGGCCCCCGGCGCGCGGCCCAGCCCCAAGTCTACGCGGCCCGGATAGAGCGCATCGAGCGTGCCGAATTGTTCTGCGATTACAAGGGGGTTGTGATTGGGCAGCATGATCCCGCCCGCGCCGATGCGAATGCGCGACGTCCCCTGCCCGATATGCGCCAGCGCCACGGAAGTGGCCGCGCCCGCCAGGCCTTCCATGCCGTGATGTTCGGCCACCCAATAGCGCTGGAAGCCGCATTCCTCGGCCACGCGGGCGGCGGCGGCGGAATTGTCGAGCGCTTCGCGGGCCGTCCCACCCTCAACCACGCTGACCAGATCGAGGATGGAGAGTTTCATGGGTTCGGCTTTTCGGTTGTTGCAGAAGCACTTGATGTAGGGGCGGGGCCAAGCTGTTCAAGGTAGCTTTTTGCAACCTTTCCCGCCTCGCCGTTCGGGTCCATCGCCACAACCGATTCCCACGATTTGCGCGCAGCGTCATACCGGCCCGAAAGCACGGCGATGACGCCTGCCTCGATGCCAACCAGCGGATCGCGCGGGGCGTATTTTGCCGCCATTTCAATGTCACGCTGGGCGCGGGGGAGATCGTCCATGCGCCGGGCGAGCGTGGCCGAAAGCAGCCAGCCTTCGCCGTCTTCCGGGGCAAGTCGGTGCGCTTCGACCAGCGCCGCGTCAGCCTCGGCATTGCGCGCCAGCGCTACCAGCGCGCGCGACCGGTCTATCTGGATCGCGCCCAAGCTTTTCGTATCGGCATAGTCCTTTACCGCCAGTGCCCGGTCGAACCAGCCCAGTGCCGCTTCGGCCTTTCCGCCAGCCAGAGCGGCGTTTCCAGCCATTGCCATCAGCGGCACGGCGGCCACTTCCTGCACCTTGGGCACGCCCGCCACGGCTTGGGCAAAGGCTTCAAGCGCGCCTTCGAAATCGCCCATGCCCGATCGCACCATGCCAAGGCACTGGTTGGCGCGCACCTGCTGGCCGGTATCGCGGCTTTCGCCCAGCCAGGTCTGCGCTTCGACCAGCGCGGCATCGGGATTGGTTTGCGCTTTGGCGAGGCAATCGGCCAGACGGTCCTGCTCGGGCAAGTTCGGGCGTTCAAGGCCCGCTTCACGCTCTACCTCGCGCTGCTGTTCAGGGGACCGGCGGCGCGGGATTGGCAAGTCGGACGGGCGCATCGGGATGGTGGCGGGGCCGATCTGCATGAGGGACATTTCCTGCGCCTGTTCCATTGCAAACAGGGGAGCGGGCAGATCGAACATGCGGGTCTTATCCTTCAAGATCGGTGAGTTCGCGCAGCAGCAGCGCAATGTCGGCTGGCCGCGAAAGCCGGTGATCGCCGTCCTTGATCAGGTGGACCTGCACATCGGCTGAACGCAGGGCGCGCGCAAGGCGCAAGGAGACTTCCCACGGGACATCGGCATCGGCCTGCCCATGCAGCAGCCGCACCGGGCCATCGAACGCGATCTCCCCGCCCAGCTGCCGGTGGCGTTCGGCATCGGAAAAAAAGCCCGCGTGGGTCGGTGTGGGTTCGGGACCGTAAGGGTTGTCTTCAAAGATCGTGCGCCCGGCGGCCAGCGCGATGCGCTGCGATTGCGAAAGGCCCCATTCGGTGAAATCGGGCGCGGGCGCGATGCCGACCAGCGCCTTGGCGCGGGGGCCAAGTGCCTGTGCAATCAGAAGCATCAGCCAGCCGCCCATGCTGGAGCCGATCAGGTGCACCGATTCGATGCCCAGATGGTCGATCAGCGCCACGACCTCGTCACGCCAGACGGACAGGCGCCCATCGGCAAAATCCCCGTCGCTTTGCCCGCAGCCGGTGTAATCGAGCAGCAGGCAGGCGCGCCCGCGTTGCTCCGCCCATTCCAGCACAGCTTGTGCTTTGCTGCCCGCCATGTCGGACATGTAGCCGGGCAGGAACACGATTGTGGGGCCGGTGCCTTCGAGGTGACGATAGGCCATCTGCAGGCCGGAGGGCAGGGTGAAGCGGTGAACGGCTATCATGCCGCCTGTCATGGCGCGGTGACGTCTGCGGGGCAAGCGGGGTTGCGGGGAACTGCGCCTGCCAGCTGCTCTGCCGCCCATGCTGCGGCTTCGGCCACCACCGGGTCGGGGTCGGCCAGTAGCGCTTCAACCGCAGGCATCAGCGCCGGATCGCCGCTGTTACCAGCCGCATAGAGGCAATTGCGCACCCAGCGGTTTCGTCCGATGCGTTTGATCGGGCTGCCGCTGAACACGGCGCGGAACGTGGCATCATCGAGCGCGAGCAGCTCGGCCAGTTTCGGCGCGGCGAGTTCCGCGCGGGGCAGGAATGCGCGATTGGCCTGTGCGGCAACAGCGAAACTGTTCCACGGGCAGGCGGCAAGGCAATCGTCGCAGCCATAGATGCGGTTGCCCATCGCGGCGCGGAATTCGTGCGGGATCGGGCCTTTGTGTTCGATAGTCAGGTACGAAATGCAGCGCCGCGCATCGAGGCGGTAGGGCGCGGGGAAAGCGTCGGTCGGGCACGCCACTTGGCAGGCGGTGCAGGTGCCGCAGCGGTCCTCGTGGGGTTGGTCTGAGCAAAGCTCAAGCGTGGTATAGATCGCGCCGAGGAACAGCCAGGAGCCATGCGTGCGGCTGACCAGATTGGTGTGCTTGCCCTGCCAGCCGATGCCAGCCAGTTCGCCCAGCGGCTTTTCCATCACCGGGGCGGTATCGACGAAGACTTTGACCTCTGCGCCCGGTTGGTCCGCCACAATCCAGCGGGCCAGAGCCTTCAGGTTGCGCTTTACCACATCGTGATAATCGCCGCCCCGGGCATAGACCGAGATGCGCGCGCGGTCCGGGTAGGCTTCCAGCGCGCGGGGATCGGCAGCGGGGGCATAGCTCATGCCCAGCGCGATCACGCTTTGCGCCTGCGGCCACAGCGATTGCGGGCCGCGCCGGTGGTGGAGGCGGGTTTCCATCCATTCCATCGTGCCGTGATGGCCATCGCCCAGCCATTGTTCGAGCCGTTCGGCGCGCACAGGATCGTCGGCAGCGGGCGCAATGCCGCAGGCGGCGAAGCCGAGCGCTAAGGCTTCGGCCTTCAGCCGGTCCTCTAGAGTTCCTGATGCGCCGTTAACCAAACTTGCTGTCCCGCTTGTTCATTGGCCGCCGCTAGGGAGTGACCTTGCGCTGTCTTCTGTATCAGCCGTCATGCTGAACTCGTTTCAGCCTCCATTTCGCCGCCACACTCTGTCCGTGGTGGGTGAGAAATGGACCCTGAAACAAGTTCAGGGTGACGACGGGTAAGTTGACATGTGAGTCCAATCTATCATGCCGGGGCCGTGATCTGTGAAGATTGAGTTAGGGGAGTGGCCTTTGACAGGCAATGCGGTTGACCTGACCGGGGTGGAACTTGCCATTGAAGCGCGCGGATTAGTGAAGCGGTTCGATGGCTTTACCGCTGTTGATGGCGTGGACATTGCCGTGCCCAAGGGCGCGATCTACGGCATTCTGGGGCCGAACGGGGCGGGAAAGACCACCACGTTGCGGATGCTGCTGGGCATTATTGATCCCGATTCTGGTTATCGGCGGGTGCTGGGGGCAGAGCGGCCCACCGATGTGGCGCGGCGTATCGGATATCTGCCCGAAGAGCGTGGGCTTTATCCGGCGATGAAGGCTTATGAGGCTATTGGTTTTCTGGCCGCGCTGCGCGGGATGTCCTTGAAAGAAGGGCGGCGCAAGGGGCGCGAGATGCTGGAGGCGCATGGGCTGGGCTATGCCGCAGACCGGCAGATCCGGCAGATGTCCAAGGGGATGGCGCAGACCGTGCAACTGCTGGGCACGCTGGTGCACGAACCCGATCTGGTGGTGCTGGACGAGCCGTTCTCGGGCCTCGATGCGCTCAATCAGGGCAAGCTGGAGCGGATGATCCGCGATCTGGCGGCAAAGGGCACGACGGTGATTTTCTCCACCCATGTCATCGCCCACGCCGAACGGCTGTGCGATCAGGTGGCGATTATTGCCGGCGGCAAGGTACCGTTCGCTGGCCCGGTCGATCTGGCGCGCGACCGGTTGCGCCCGCAAGTGCGGTTGGAAACGCGGGCGCAGGACGGTGAGTGGCGTGCAGCGCTTCCTGCCGATGCGCGGCATGAAGGATCGTTCTGGTATTTCTCGCTGCCTGAAACCGGGGTGGAGCCGCTGTTGCGCGCGCTGATCGAGGGCGATGCGGGGATTCTCAGCCTGTCGATCGAACGTGCCGGTTTGCATGATGCATTCGTCGCCATCGCCGGAGAGGCTGCGGCCAAGGCGCTGGAAGAAAGCCCGGGAGACGCAAAATGAGCATGTTTGGCGACAAGTTGCAGGCCATGCTGGTGATCGCGCGGCGCGATTTTGTGGCGGTGGTCTTTTCCAAGACGTTCATCTTCTTCCTGATCGGGCCGATTTTTCCGGTGCTGGTGGGCGGCCTTGCCGGAAGCATCGGCGGCAAGGTGCAGCAGAATGTCGATCGGCCCACGATTGGCCTTGCGATGAGCGCTGAGGATTCGCGCGCCTTGCTGGCCGCGCGCGATGAATTGCAGGGGCGCGTGCCGGGGTTCATTCCCGATATCGTGGTGCTGCAGGACGTGAAGCCGGGCGAGGAATTCGATGCGCGCGCGGCACTGGCCAATGGCGATACGCCAGTGTCCGCCGTGGTCGAAGGCACGCTGGACGCGCCGCTGATGACCGCGCCGCGCGAACGGGCGCGGCAGTGGGTGGGGATCGTATCGAACCTTGCCGCGCGGGCGAAATCGGCCACGCCGACCGCCTATCCCGAAGTGGCGGTGGCGGAGGTGGCGACCTCGGTGGCCAAAGTGAAGACCGGGCAGATCTTCACCGCGCAAGGATCGCAAGTGGTGCTGTTCCTGCTGACAATGCTGCTGGCGGGCATGGTCCTGTCCAATCTGGTGGAGGAAAAGGCCAACAAGATCATTGAAGTGCTGGCCGCGGCCATCCCGATGGACGCGATGTTCATGGGCAAGCTCTTTGCGATGCTGGCCGTCAGCCTTGTCGGCATTGCGGTGTGGGGTGGCGTGGGCGGTGCGATTGTGCTGGCTGGTGGCAGGGCGCTGCCGGTGATGTCGGTTCCGGCGGTGGGCTGGCCACTGTTCCTGACGCTGGGCTTCCTTTATTTTACAATGGCCTATTTGCTGATGGGATCGCTGTTCCTGTCGATTGGCGGCATGGCCACGACGGTGCGTGAAGTGCAGACGCTTTCCATGCCGGTGTCGATGTTCCAACTGATGGTGTTCTTTTTTTCGAGCTACGCGCTGTCATCGCCCGGCACGTGGGTGGAATGGGCCTCGATCATATTCCCGGTCAGTTCGCCCTATGCGATGCTGGCGCGCGCGGCGCAGGACCCGCAAGTCTGGCCGCATCTGGCGGCGCTGGGCTGGCAGGCGCTGTGGGTGATCGTGATCGTGCGCAGTGGGGCGCAGCTGTTCCGGCGGACGGTGATGAAATCTGGCCCGGCGACGGGCAGCAGGAGCGTATGGTCCCGGTTGCGGGCAAAGGCTTATTGACATTGATGTAGGTTGTGGCAGCTTGTCATGGTGACGAGGACCGCGCGCGAAGGTGCGGCCCGTGAGAGAGGATGACCATGGCCACCCAGCTTTCCCCCGAAGCGCCGCAGTTCACCTATCGCAATTCGCCAACCGCGATTGAGGCTTTCACCGCATGGTTGCGCGACAATCCGCAGAGTGCGCCCACCCACAAGTACCCGTGGGACGTCAGCCGGTCTGACATCTATGTCGAGGATCGCTGGCAGCCGATCTTCGCGCAGATGCGTCAGCAGGCCCCCGTGAACTTCGTGCCCGAATCGCCCTATGGCGCGTACTGGAACGTGGTGAACCACAAGGCGATTCAGCACGTCGAATCGCTGCCCGAACTGTTTTCGTCGTCGTGGAAATATGGCGGGATCACGATTGGCGATCCGCCTGCTGATACTGACCCGGCGCTGCTGGCAGAGCGGCAATTGCCGATGTTCATTGCGATGGACCGGCCCGAACATACCGGGCAGCGCCGCACGGTGGCCCCTGCCTTCACGCCGGGCAAGATGGCCGAGATGGAGGCCGAAATCCGCCAGCGCACGGGCGAAGTGCTCGATTCGCTGCCGTGGGGTGAGACGTTCGACTGGGTGGACAAGGTCTCGATCGAACTGACCACCGGGATGCTGGCGCTGCTGTTCGGCTTTCCGTGGAAGGATCGACGGCTGCTGACGTTCTGGTCCGACTGGGCGGGGGACGTGGAGTTGATTCTGGCGCGTGAGCTTTCGGATATGCGCTTTGAGCTGTTGGGCGAGATGGCGCACTATTTCCAGCGGCTGTGGGGCGAGCGGATGCGGTCTGAGCCGACCGGCGATCTCATTTCGATGATGATCCATTCCGAGGCCATGAATCACATGAGCCCGCAGGAGTTCATGGGCAATCTGGTGCTGCTGATCGTGGGCGGCAACGATACCACGCGCAACACGATGTCGGGCATCGTCCACGCGCTCGACCAGTTTCCCGATCAGCGCGATCTGCTTGAGCGTGATCCTTCGCTCATCCCGAATGCGGTGCAGGAATGCCTGCGCTTTGTAACGCCGCTGGCGCACATGCGCCGCACCGCTACCGCCGATGCGGACCTGTTCGGGCAGGAGATCAAGGCGGGGCAGAAGCTGATCCTGTGGTATCTTTCGGCCAACCGTGATGAGACCGTCTTCGAGAACCCGGACAAATTGATCGTCAATCGGGACAATGCGCGGCGGCACCTTTCGTTTGGTTATGGCGTGCATCGCTGCGTGGGCGCGCGGCTGGCCGAACTGCAATTGCGCATCCTGCTGGAAGAAATGCACGAACGCCGCATGCGGGTGCGCGTGGCCGGAGAGGTGGAGCGGGTACGTGCAAACTTCGTCCACGGTTTCCGCAAGCTGGAGGTCATGATCGAAAAGCGGTAATTTGGCAGACAGGTTGGCATGCTATGACCTGCGTCACGATTGTCGGAACGGGGCAAGCCTATGATGGGTTGTGTCCTGCTGGTGGGCCACCGCCCCCCGAGGTTTCGCCTCCCGGCCTGTCAGCAGGACACCCAGGTTCATGACCAACCGCTTTGCAACCAACCGCCGCCGCTTAATCGCCCTGCTGGGTGTTGGAGCCATGATGCCGCTGGCTTCGGCTTGCAGCGCAAAGCCTGTGGCCAAAGGCACTTTTCCGATCAGGAAGACCGAGGCTGAATGGCGGCGTTTGCTGGGGGCAGAACGGTTCCACATCCTGCGCGAGGAAGGGACGGAACATCCTTACACCTCGCCGTTGAACAAGGAAAAGCGCAAGGGTGTGTTCACTTGTGCCGGATGCGCTACGCCGTTGTTTGCGTCCTCCACCAAGTATGACAGCGGCACCGGCTGGCCCAGCTTCTGGAAGCCGTTGCCCAAGGTTGTGGGCAGTTCGATTGACCGGTCGCTGGGCATGACGCGCACCGAAGTGCATTGCAACCAGTGCGGCGGGCATCTGGGCCATGTGTTTGACGATGGCCCGGCGCCTACGGGCTTGCGCTATTGCATCAACGGGCTGTCGCTGAAGTTCCAGCCGGCCTGAGGTCGCGGGCGCGCTTTTTTGTTGCAGCGCGGCATTGGTGGTTGACCGGGCAGGCCAATCTGCCAACGCAATGGCGTGCGCAGATGGCTTGGCTTCCTTTTCCTGCTTTTCCCGTTGCTCTGGCTCGGCTGGACTGCGCCAAGGTTTGATCCGCGCCACTATGATAACCGGATGCGCATCGAAGATGTGACAGCCCGCATCGGCGCGCCGGAACGCCGCGCTTTGGGACCATTCGCACCGGTGGCGATGTGGCGCCTGAAGGGAGCTGACCGGCGGTTCGGCGGCTATTCCGCGCTGGTGCCGCGCCGGGACGGCACAGGCCTGCGCGCGATCAGCGACCGCAACCGGACGCTGCAGATTGATCTGCCGGTCAGGACCGGCTGGCAAGAGGCGGCGATCCCGCGCCTGATCGTGCGCAGCATCGGCCGGGGGTACTATCTGGGGTACGATCCCGAATCGGCCGTGCGTGACAAGGACGGGGCGGTGTGGCTGGGGCTGGAAGATGCCTTCCACGTGGCCCGTGCCGACATGCGCACCGGGCAAGCGCACTTTTTCCCCGTGCCCGAACTGCGCGACTGGCCGCGCAACGGCGGGGCCGAGGCTATGGCGCGGCTGAACGACGGGCGCTGGATCATGCTGTGCGAATCCTGCGGTGGCGGCAAGGGCGGCCTGCATCTGGGCCTGATCTTTTCCGGCCATCCCGGCCAGACCAAGGCACAGAAGTTTGGGCTGATCATGCCAGCGGGCTTCGATCCAGTGGACGCGGCCACTCTGCCCGATGGGCGCGTGCTGATCCTGGCGC
Source organism: Novosphingobium sp. (assembly GCA_041639635.1). GTDB lineage: Bacteria > Pseudomonadota > Alphaproteobacteria > Sphingomonadales > Sphingomonadaceae > Novosphingobium. The sequence continues at coordinate 3,301 of JBEQBV010000019.1, read as the reverse complement.
GGCGGCTGGTGCTGTTTCCGCTGCATTTCGAAGCGCGGATCGTGCTCGCCGATTTTGCCGCGCTCGATCCAAAGCGGCCTTTGACCACGCAGGAAGTGGCGCGGCTGGATGGCCAGCCTATCCGCGAGAACTGGGAGGGCATGGCATTGTTGCCTAGTTCAAATCCCCGCGATCAGGTGCTGTGGCTGATTTCCGATGCCAATGATTCGGCATTTCAGGAAACGCTGCTGCTGAAGTTGCGCTTCGATCCGCATAGCCTGACGCGCTGAAATCGGGCGCAACAATAGCCCCCGTTCCGCATGGGAAGGGGGCTTTTGTTAAAGCGTCCCTTGCGGGAGAATGCTTAGGCGGCGCTGGCCTTGACCAGATCGCGCTTCACCTTGAGCGCGCGGGCCGACAGCTTGGTGTCAGCCTGCTTGAGCAGCCAGTTATCAAGGCCACCGTTGTGTTCAACCGAACGCAGACCATGCGTGGAAACGCGGAACTTGAAGCTGCGGTCCAGCTTCTCGCTCATCAGCGTGACGTTCTGCAGGTTGGGCAGGAACAGACGCTTGGTCTTGTTGTTGGCGTGGCTTACGTTGTGACCGACTTGGCGGCCCTTACCGGTCAGTTCGCAGATACGCGACATGGCTAAAACTCGCTTGTGTTCGATAAACTCTATCAGGAAGGCGCGGCTCTTATCGATTCACCGGGCGAAGTCAAGGATTCGGCGTTTGAAAGCGACAATGGGGCAGGTATGGCCCATGGAATGACTCGCTGGCCCCTGCCTGACCCGATGCGCATGGCGCTTGAACAAGCCCGGCGCGCAGGCGATGCGGGCGAAGTGCCGATCGGCGCGGTGATCGTAAAGGACGGCAAGGTCATTGCCACGGCGCACAACCTGCCCCGTGCGCTGTGTGATCCGACCGCCCATGCCGAAGTGCTGGCGATTCGTGCTGCTGCTGCGGCATTGGGGCAGGAACGGCTGGAGGGGTGTGACCTGTGGGTGAGCCTTGAGCCGTGCGCGATGTGTGCAGGTGCCATTGTTCACGCCCGGATTGCGCGGGTCTATTACGCAGCCAGCGATCCCAAAGGCGGGGCGGTGGAGCATGGGGCGCGGGTGTTTGATCAGCCGATGTGTTTGCACCGGCCCGAGGTCTATTCTGGCATGGGTGAGGATGAGGCGGCGGAAATGTTGCGGGGGTTCTTCAAGGCGCGGCGGTAGGGCGAGATGCTGCGACAGGCTCAGCATGAACGGGTGTTGAGAAATGGCGTAAGTTGTCAGAACGAGCGCCAGATCTTGACCGGCACAGTATTGGCAGGCCCGCTGCCGGTGGGACAGCGCATGGGTTTGAAGGTGCGCGAATAGCAGACGTGGATTTCGCGCAGCCAGCCATTGCGGCCCAGCAGTAGCTTGAACATATCTGGCCGCAGGCGCGGGTTGGCCAGCGCCATGGCCTGACGGACCTTGCCCGCGTCCAGCCCTTCGGTGCGGGAAAGGCGGGCCATATCGGGGTATTGCAGGGTCTGAAATAGGGCGCGGCCCTTGTCAAAATAGGCGGCGGGATCGGCGGTCATGCAAGTGCCGTGCTTGGCCCATTCGTGCACCATCAGATCGGCCGACGGCGTGGTGCAGAAATTGCGGCGCAGCGTTTGCGCATCGGGCAGGCGGCGCGAGGGGCAATACTGCGGATATTTCCCGTTCTTGCCATCAGGCCACAGGCCATGGAGCACGAAGCCGAAACGGCCCTGCTTGCCCGAACATTGCGTGGCGTGGCGCGTATCGTCCTTGCGGTTGCGGCAGAATTCGGGGGACCAGCTGACCGCGAGCGTATAGCTGGTAATCGGGGTAACGCGCGGCGGGGCGTCCGGTTCGGGCAGCGGAGGCACAGTGATCTGCAGCGGGACTTCGCACTGCCAGCCCTGCGCCATGGCTGGAGAGGCGAGTGCGAGCAGCACGATCCGCACAATACCGCGCATCGCAATCAGCCTCCCTTGCGTGCCGCCAGCCACGCGCTGGATGCAGGCAGCCACATCAGCACGCCGGCAGTGAGCATCAGCAGGATCGCCAGTGTCGAAACGATGGCAAAGGGAATGCCGATCATCGTGGCGACCACAGGGATGCCCGCAAGGCCGATCACATCAAGCACAATGACCACAGACAGGAACCAGCGCGCCATGGCAAGACCGCCACGCGCGACGACGAGGGCAAGGCCGATGGCGATCAGCGCATTGGCAAACGGCCCAATCATGATCTGCAACGGCGGGGCTTCAAGCGCGGCGGCCATAGCACCAAGGTGCGCGGCCACATTGGCGATACGCATCAACTGGCTGAGAATGACGCCGCCTTCGAACAGGCGGATGGTGATCGGGCGTGTGGCTGTCATCGCTCTGTTCTTTCAGCCAAGTGGCGTGAAGTCGAGGCCGATGTCGGCAGCGGGCGCGCTTTGCGTGAGGCGGCCCACGGACACGTAGTCTACGCCCGATGCGGCGATGGCGCCGATGGTATCAAGCCGGACGCCGCCCGATGCCTCGCACGGCACACGGCCAGCGACGAGGGCGACAGCATCGCGCAGCAGATCCGGCCCCATGTTGTCGAGCAGCAGGCGGGTGGCTCCGGCAGCAAGCGCCGGCTCGATCTGGTCGATGTGATCGACTTCGCAGATCACGTCTTTCACGCCTGCGGCCAGCGCGCGGCGCACGGCTTCGGCCACGCCGCCTGCCACGAGCACGTGGTTGTCCTTGATCATGGCAGCATCCCACAGGCCCATGCGGTGGTTGGTGCCACCGCCCATGCGCACCGCGTATTTTTCCAAGTAGCGCAGGCCGGGGATGGTTTTGCGGGTATCGAGCAGTTTTGCGCTCGTGTCGCCCATGGCGTCGACATATTGGCGGGTCAGCGTCGCCACGCCTGAAAGGTGCTGCACGGTGTTCAGCGCGCTGCGCTCTGCCGTGAGCATGGCGCGGGCATTGCCTTCAAGGTGCAGCAGGTTGGAGCCGGGGGCGACGCGCACGCCTTCCTCCACCAGCATTTCGATCTTCATGGCAGGATCGAGCGCGCGGAAGAATGCTGCAGCAATCGGCAGCCCGCAGACGGTGATTGCATCGCGACTGTCCATCACGCCGGTAAAGCGCGCGTCAGCGGGGATCACGCTCTCGCTCGTAACGTCATGCCCGCCGCCGGGCAGGCCTTCGCCCAAGTCCTCGGCGAGCGTTGAGGTGACGAAGGCTTGGAGATCGAAGCCGGGGATGGAGAAGCTGCTCATGCGTTTGCCAATACCACCCCCGCCGTTCGTGTCGAGCGAAGTCGAGACATGGTAGC
>JBEQBV010000018.1:0-29144 GCA_041639635.1 Novosphingobium sp. | reverse complement strand
TTACGGCCAGTGCGGCATCGGCTAGCGGGCCGCTTGCCAATACGCTTCCTGCAGTTGCAATAATGGCGCCCAAAAAATTGCGCCGGTCAGGAACCATTCTGCGTGACCCCGGTTTAGTGTCGTTGGTTCTGCAACGTGGCCACCCGCACGCACGCTCGCAAGTGTAAGCATCCACCCTTGCGATGAACCGTGCATGCGCCGCTATCTGTCGTGCTGCCTACCTTCTTTGCAACCGCAATGCCTTGGGGCTGCGGAAGTTGGAGGAAGAAACCCAGTCAAGTGTCCGGTCCAACCGTGAAAACTCCGGCACTGCCACCAGCAGTTCCTCGAACGCAATCTGAGTGGCCAATCGGCCAATCATCGATCCGAGGCAGGCATGCACTCCCCCACCAAAGCCCAGATGCCGCTTGGGCTTGCGGGTTATGTCATAGACGTCAGGACTGTCGAACACCCGCTCATCCCGATTGGCCGAGCCATAGGCGAGGATTACGGCATCGCCGGCCCTCATCACCTGTCCATGCAGTTCAACATCGCGGGTCAGAGTCCGCCTGAAACGCTGTGCCGACGTGTTGAAACGCAATGACTCCTCGATGGCATCGGGGATCAGCAAAGGGTCTGCCACAAGTGCCTGCCGCGCCTCTGCATGATCGGCAAGGTTCAATCCAAACATCGCCATGAAGCCCGAAAGGCTCTCGATCCCTGCCATGATCAGCGTTGTAACCGTCAGTTGCACCTCCTTGTCGAGGAGCTTTTCGCCATCGATCTCGGCTGTGATGAAGTTTGAAAGAAGATCGTCGCCCGGATTGGCTTTCCGCGCTTGCACCAGCTTCTCGGCATAGTCGGCCATCCAGTGAAACGCTGCAAGATGCTCAGCACTCTTTTGCCGGGTGACCGGATCGGTCTGCACCATCAGCACCGCGTTATGCCGCACCAGATCGGCGTTCTTTTCAGGCAAAGCGAAGAGGTGAAACAGCAAGTCCACCGTCAGCTTCGAGGTATAGTCGCCCACCAGATCAAACACGGGCCTGTCAGCCAACGCTGCCAGATGGGACCGCGCTGCGGCCCTTGCCGGCTCAACGATGTGGTCAAGCGCACGCTTCGTCACTGCAGATTGGATCAGAGCGCGCAACCGGTCGTGCCGCGGCGGGTCGCTTGATCCTAGGGTCGAACCGGCCCGGCCGGGAAATTCATCCACCAGATTGCCTTTGGCCGAAGAATAGGTCCGCCAATCCTGCAGCGCGTTCAGCACATCGGAGTAACGCGAAAGGACCCATTTTCCGGCCTCTTCGGACCAGAAGCACGGATATTCGTCGCGCAGGACTTTATAGGCAGGGAAGGGATCGGCATCGATTGATGGGGAATAGGGATCGAAGCAGAACTGGGGCCGCTCAAACAGGGTCGCCATGGACAGGTTTCCTCTCTCAACTTCAAAAAATTGTGACAGGGATTCCCCGCGCTCGCCACGCAGCTTGCGCGCAAATGCTTGCACATTTGGCGCAACATGGCACTCTTGCTTGATGACAAGGTCCGGCATTGATCGCTTCACTTTATATGGCGAGCATGATGCCTCTGTGCCGCCAGAATTTGTTCATCTGGAACGCATTTTCGATCGGTCCAGCCTGCACGATTGGACTATCACGCCACATGCCCACCCGCACATGCTACAAGTGCTACTTGTTGAAACAGGCAAGGTCGAGGTTCACGGTGAGGTCGGCCGTAACATTTTAATTGGCCCGACGCTGGTCCTTGTTCCCCCGGCCTGCGTGCATGCTTTCCAATTCGATCCGACTGTCGAAGGTTGGGTTCTTTCACTTTCGGCGGATCTTATCAACGATCCTCGCATTGCCGGCTTGATGACCGGTCTTGCATATTTGCAGCAAACGCAGGCGGTAAAGCTCGATGCTGGCACGGCTACCTTCAACAAGCTGGCATGGCTGATCAACGATCTGGCAATGCGATCTAGTCAGGAGTCCGCTACGTGCCTGGCGCAAGTTGCGCTTATCCTTGCCACCGCGCTTGAGGCTTTGGCGCGGGAAGATATCGTGCCTGCATCGCGATCACACAGTGCGCTTGTCGGAAAGTTTCGGGCGCTGGTTGAAGCACATTATCGCGATCACTGGGCAATTTCTAACTACGCACAGACACTTGGCACCACACCATCCACGCTTGGACGCGCCACACGGGCATTGACGGGGCAGGCGCCTGCAGACTTTGTGCATGCGCGCCTTTTGCTGGAAGCGAAGCGAAATCTGACATTCACCGGAGCGACCGTTGCGCAGATCGGCTATGCGTTGGGATTTGCTGACCCGGCCTACTTCGCACGCTTCTTCAAGTCGGGGACGGGCCAGACGGCGAGCGAATTTCGCAAGCTGAAAATGCGTCTGGAACAGCCAGCGGAGGCCCACGCTGAACGGTGAAACCATAAGTCCCATTTTGCCAGCGAAATCCGGGGGTTAGGGGGCTTTCCCAGTCGTTTGGGTGCATCTCTGTGTTATCTAGGTGCATCTTGGTGCACTTCAGGATTTGCCACTTTCCATCTTCCGGAAAGCTTCTCAGCGCGGAAATTACGGAAGAACGCCAACCAGATAGATCGCAAGTAAAGGCTTCTAGCGCCTGATCGCGGCCTTCCCAGTCGATCCAGGTGATTTCATTGTTCTGCGCATAGGCGTTATTGTTCCCGCGCTGGCTCCGCCCGAATTCGTCGCCCGCCGTCAGCATGATCGACCCGGTAGAGACGAAGAGCGTGCCGAGCAGTGCGCGGGCGAAGGCGGCGCGGGCGGCGAGCACATTCGGGTCGTCGGTTTCGCCCTCTATCCCGTTGTTCCAGCTGAAGTTTTCGCCGTGGCCATCGCGGTTCTCCTCGCCATTGGCCCAGTTGTGCCGCTGTTCGTAGGCCAGCGTGTCGGCCAGCGTGAAGCCATCGTGCGCGGCGAGAAAGTTCACAGAGCGGCAGGCCTTGCCGAAGATGTCGGCAGACCCGGCAATCCGCGTCGCCAGCAGGCCCAATCCCGCCTCGTCCTTCCAGAAACGCCGCACGTCATCACGGAATCTGTCGTTCCATTCCAGCCAGTTAGGCGGGAAAGCTCCCAACTGGTATCCACCGGGGCCGATATCCCACGGTTCGGCGATCATTACCCGGTCGGTGAGCACCGGATCGGAGGCAATATCCGCAAAGATGGGCGCATCGGCAGCAAAGCCGGGGCTGCGCGCCATGATGGGGGCGAGATCAAAGCGAAAACCATCGACGCCGCAATGACTTACGAAGTGGCGTAGCGTATCGATTGCCAGTTCGCGGACGGCGGGGTTGCCAAAATCGAGCGTGTTGCCGCAACCGGTATCGTTGATCAGGCTGCCATCGGGCGCTTTGGCATAAGCAGCATCGTCCAGCCCGCGCAGCGAGATCACAGGGCCGAGAACGTCGGATTCTCCGCTGTGATTCAATACGATATCAAGGATCACGCCGATCCCTTCGGACCTTAGCGCGGCCACCGTATCGCGCAGTTCGGCCACGCCGCCGGGGCAAAGGCGCGGATCGAGTGCCATCATGGTGACAGGGTTATATCCCCAAGCGTTGGATAGGCCGAGCGGGGGCAGGTGGCGCTCATCGATCCACGCGATGATGGGCATGAGTTCCACGGCTGAGACGTGCAAGCGTTTGAGATGGTTGATGATTGCTGGGTGGGTGAGCGCCGCCACGGTGCCCTTGACGGCTTCAGGAACATCGGGGTGGAGCATGGTGAAGCCACGCACGTTGAGTTCGTAGATCAGCCCGCCATGGCGGAATAGCGGCGGGGCGGGGCTGACCTTCTCTGGCGCAGTAACGATTGCCTTCGGGACAATTGCAGCAGTATCAACGCTATAGGTGGACAAGTTGGGATCATAGCTGAAGGGCTTGTCCAGTTCCACCGCATGGGGATCGACGAGCAGTTTGGCAGGATCGAACCATAGCCCTGCGGAGGGGTGCCATTGCCCTGATGCGCGGTAGCCATAGCGGGTGCCGCGCAAATCGGCTTTTATTTCAACGGTCCAGTTGTCTCCGTCCCGCGCCATCGGCACGCGCTGTTCAACGTCACCTTCAAAAAGGCAGAGCGTCAGCGCTTCGGCGCGGGGGGAGCGGACGGTGAAGCGGGTTCGCCCGTCCGCTATGCTAACCCCTGCCTTCACGTCACCACATTGGGTGCTGTGCGGCCGGTGTGGCGGTTGATGCCTGCGATAGCGTCTGCTGCTGCAATCAAATCAGCAAGCATTTCAGGGGTTTCACGATCCAGATCGCCGCCTGAAGGCTCATAGCGTTCCAGATAGACGCGCAAGGTGGCGCCTTCGGTGCCGGTGCCAGAGAGGCGGAAGACGACGCGCGAGCCGCCTTTGAACATCACTCGCACGCCCTGGTTGCTGCTGGTGGAGCCATCGACTGGATCGAGATACGAGAAGTTGTCGGCCTGCGCAATTTCCAGCGATCCGAGGGACTTGCCGGGCAAAGTTGGCAGCGAATCCTTGAGTTCTGCCATCAGTGCATCGGCCTTGTCGGTCGGCAGGGCCTCATAATCATGGCGGGCATAGTAATTGCGGCCATACTTGGCCCAATGCTCCCGCGCCAAGGCATCGACGCTGATCTTGCGCACGGCGAGGATGTTGAGCCAGAGCAGCACGGCCCACAGTCCATCCTTTTCGCGCACATGATCGCTGCCAGTCCCGGCGCTCTCCTCGCCGCAGATCGTGGCCATGCCTGCGTCGAGCAAGTTGCCGAAGAATTTCCACCCCGTAGGTGTTTCGAATGCAGGCAGGCCCAGTGCTTCGGCCACACGATCAGCGGCGGCGCTGGTGGGCATCGAGCGGGCTATGCCCTTGAGGCCGCTGGCATAACCCGGTGCGAGGTGGGCGTTGGCGGCGAGCAAGGCGAGGCTGTCTGACGGTGTGATGAAGCGGTGCCGCCCGACGATCAGGTTGCGGTCGCCATCGCCGTCAGACGCTGCGCCGAAATCGGGCGCATCGGCGGCAAACATGGTTTCGAAAAGTTCGTGGGCGTGGACCATGTTGGGATCGGGGTGATGGCCGCCGAAGTCTTCGAGCGGGACGCCGTTGCGCACGGTGCCCTTGGAAAAGCCGAGACGATTTTCGAGGATTTCGGTGGCATAGGGGCCGGTGACCGCGCTCATCGCATCGAACGCCATTGTGAAGCCGCCTTGCACATTTGCGCGGATAGCGTTGAAATCGAACAGAGATTCCATCAGCTCGGCATAGTCAGCGACGGAATCGATCACTTCGACTGTCAAGTTGCCAACTTGCGTGACGCCCAGCGTATCGAGGTTGATATCAGCTGCGTCCACGGTCAACCAGCGGTCGATGGTCTGGGTGCGGGCATATATTGCGTCGGTCACGCCTTCTGGCGCCGGGCCGCCGTTGGCGATGTTGTATTTAATGCCGAAATCTTCGTCAGGTCCGCCGGGGTTGTGGCTCGCCGAGAGGATCAGGCCACCGCTTGCGCCATATTTGCGGATCACGTTGGAGGCGGCAGGGGTGGAAAGGATGCCGCCTTTGCCGACCAGAACTTTGCCATAGCCATTCGCTGCGGCGATGCGGATGGTTTGCTGGATGACGGTGCGGTTGTGGTAGCGGCCGTCTCCGCCAAGGACCAGCGTGCTGCCGGGGGCACGTTCCACCACATCAAACACCGCCTGCACAAAGTTTTCGGCGTAGTTATCTTGCTGAAAAACCTTCACCTTCTTGCGCAGGCCGGAAGTGCCGGGCTTTTGACCCGCGTAAGGCTGCGACGGTACGGTACGTGTCATGAGTTCTCCGCAATGAGGCTGGCGTAGAGATCCGCATAGGCCTTGCCCGAACGGTTCCACGAAAAGTCTGTCTTCATGCCTGCGCGCTGGATGGCACGCCACGTGTCGCGTTGCCAGTAGAGTGTTACAGTTCGGCTTATGGCATCGGCAAGGGCCGCATAGTGGACGCCGTTGAATTGCACGCCGGTGGCAACCCCGCCCATGACGGCGGCAAGATTGGCGTCAATCACCGTATCGGCGAGGCCACCGGTTCGCGCGACCACAGGAACGCAGCCATAGGCAAGGCCGTAGAGCTGGGTGAGGCCGCAAGGTTCGAAGCGGGAGGGCACAAGGATAGCATCGCCGCCTGCCTGCATACGGTGGCTGAGCGCTTCGTCATAGCCAATGCGGACGCTGACTTTGCCGGGATGGCGCATGGCGGCGGCGTGAAAGGCGTTTTCCATCGCCTTGTCACCCGAACCGAGCAGGGCGAGGCGTCCACCGATGCCGACGAGGTGGTCGACGCATTCCAGCAGCACGTCGATGCCTTTTTGCCAGGTGAGGCGTGTAATGACGACGAACAATGGCCCATCACCCGGTTCAAGGCCGAATTCCGCTTCGAGCGCGCGTTTGTTCGCCTCGCGCTTGGGCAGGGATTTTGCGCTGAATTTTGCCTTGAGGGCTGAGTCTGTTTCAGGGTTCCATTGGGCAGTGTCGATGCCGTTGACGATGCCATGAACGCGGTTGTGGCGGCTGAGGATCAGGCCTTCGAGGCCCATGCCGAACTCTGCAGTGCGGATTTCCCGCGCATAAGTGGGGCTGACGGTGGTGATGGCACTGGCGGCTTCAAGGCCCGCCTTCAGGAAGCCGATGCCGCCGTGGTATTCCACGCCATCCATCGCAAACGCTTGCGGTGGCAGGGCGAGGGCGGGGAACAAGTCTGCGCCATAGTGGCCCTGAAACGCCATGTTGTGGATGGTCATGACCGTCGGAATGCGCTGGCCCGTTTCGGGCGGGGCGAAGCGCAAGTAAGCGAGCGCCATGGCGGCCTGCCAATCGTGTGCATGGGCCAAATCGAACGTGCGGCCCTTTACCGCGCCGCCGGCCACATCGGCTGCGGCGCGGCTGAAGGCGGCAAAGCGGCGCCAGTTGTCGGCCCAATCACGGCCCGCACCATCGACATAAGGGCCGCCGTCACGCTGGAAGTAGGCTGGGGCATCGACCACCAGCAGCGGGTGGCCATCGATCTTGCCGCCGACAAGCCGGGCCTTTTCGCCCAGCAGACTGTCCCACGTGTGAAGCGCGCGGGGGCGGGTGAGAGCTTTCAGCACCGCTGGGTAGCCGGGCAGGATCGTGGTCATCTCCACGCCGTGGGGAGCAACGGCAGCGGGCAGCGCGCCTGCAACGTCGGCGAGGCCGCCCGTCTTGATCAGGGGAACGGCCTCGGACGCGATGGAGAGGACTTTGGTTGTCATCCCAACTGGTCGATCATGCGCTTGGTGATCAGGCACACGCCGTTTTCCGAACGGCGGAAGCGGCGGGCATCGAGTTCCGGGTCTTCACCAACGACGAGGCCTTCGGGAATGCGGACGCCGGAATCGAGGATCACGCGGCTGAGCCGCGCGCCGCGACCAATGTTGCAATAGGGAAGGATCACCGCTTCCTCGCACGAGGAGAAAGAGCCCATCTTCACGCCGGTGAACAAGAGGCTGCGCTTGGCCACGGCGCCCGAGACGATGCAGTCCTGCGAAATCAGCGAGGAGATGGCCATGCCGCGCCGGCCATCCTGATCGTGCACGAACTTGGCAGGAGCCGCGATGATCTGGTCGGTCCAGATGGGCCATTCACGGTCATACATGTTGAGCTTGGGCACGACATCAGTCAGATCGAGATTGGCATCGAAATAGGCATCGAGCGTGCCGACATCGCGCCAGTATTCCTCGATTTCCTCGGCCGCGCGGATGCACGAATTGGTGAAGCGGTGAGCCACCGCCTTGCCGTTCTTCACGATCTTGGGGATGATGTCGTTGCCGAAATCGCGGCTTGAATTGGGATCGTCGGCATCTTCCTGCAGCATCTGGAACAGGAACTTCGTTTCGAAAACGTAGATGCCCATCGAGGCCAGCGCCATCTCCTCGTTGCCGGGGATGCCGGGAGGGTTGGCGGGCTTTTCGACGAAGGCGGTGATGGTGTCGGTGGTGTCTACCGCCATGACGCCAAAGCCGGTTGCCTCCATGCGCGGCACGACAAGGCAGCCGATGGTCACGTCTGCGCCGCTTTCCACATGCTGGCGCAGCATCAGTTCGTAATCCATCTTGTAAATGTGATCGCCCGCAAGGATGACCATGTATTTGGGCGCATAGGAGGCGATGATGTCGATGTTCTGGAAGACGGCATCGGCGGTGCCTTCGTACCAGTGATCTTCCGACACGCGCTGCGAGGCAGGCAGGATATCGAAGCTTTCATTGCGTTCGGGGCGCATGAAGTTCCACGCGCGCTGCATGTGGCGGATCAGCGAGTGCGCCTTGTATTGCGTGGCAACGCCAATGCGACGGATGCCTGAATTGATCGCGTTCGACAGCGCAAAATCGATGATGCGCGATTTGCCGCCGAAATAGACGGCGGGTTTGGCGCGGTTGTCGGTCAGTTCCTTCAGGCGGCTGCCGCGTCCGCCCGCAAGGACATAGGCCATGGCTTCGCGCGCCAGTGGCTGTGAGTAAGTCTCGCGCATCCCGTATCCCTCCGATTATTATCCTTCGAATTCCAGTATCAGCGTGGCGAGTGGTGGCAGCACCACGAAGGCCGCGCCATGCTCTGCGTGCACTTCGCCCAGATTGCCGATGCCGCTGCCGCCATAGTCCTGCGCATCGCTGTTCAGCACTTCGCGCCAGGCGCCATCGTGGGGCAGGGGCAGGCGATAGTGATCGTGGACCTGCGGCGTCATGTTGCAGATGACGGCGACGGGCTTTGCGCCGGGAGCCTTGCGCAGCCATGCGAAAACCGAGGCTTGGGCATCATCCACCACCAGCCATTCGAAGCCTTCGCCTTCGCAATCGCGGGCGTGGAGCGCGGGGCGGGTGGTGTAGACGCGGTTGAGATCGCGGACCCAGCGGCGCACGCCTTCATGTGCGGGGGCTTGCAGCAGGTCCCAATCGAGGCTGCGCGCCTCGCTCCATTCGCGGCGCTGGGCGAATTCCTGGCCCATGAACAGCAGTTTCTTGCCGGGATAGCCCCACATCATGCCGTAATAGGCGCGCAAGTTGGCGAACTTCTGCCAATCATCGCCGCTCATCTTGGTGAGCAGGCTGCCTTTGCCGTGGACAACTTCATCGTGGCTGAGCGGCAAGACGAAGTTTTCGCTGAAAGCGTACGTCAGGCCGAAGGTGATCTCGTTGTGGTGGTACTGGCGGTGGATGGGATCGCGCGCCATGTATTGCAGCGTATCGTGCATGAAGCCCATGTTCCATTTGAAGCCGAAGCCCAGATGTTCACGCGGGGCTTCGTCAAAGGCGGGCTTGCTGACGCCGGGCCATGAGGTGGATTCCTCGGCTATGGTGAGGAACCCGGCGTGGCTGGCGTAGACGGCGCGGTTCATGGCCTTGAGGAATTCGACCGCTTCCCAATTTTCGCGCCCGCCTTCTTCATTGGGGATCCACTCGCCTGCTTTGCGCGAGTAATCGCGGTAGAGCATCGAGGCGACGGCATCGACGCGCAGGCCATCGACATGGTAGCGTTCTGCCCAGAACAGGGCATTGTTGACGAGGAAGCTGACGACTTCGCGGCGGCCGAAGTTGTAGATCAGCGTGTTCCAATCGGGGTGGAATCCGAGGCGCGGATCTGCATGTTCATAGAGCGCGGTGCCATCGAAATTGACGAGGCCGTGTTCGTCGGTGGGGAAATGGGCTGGCACCCAGTCGATCAGGACTGACACGCCAGCGCGGTGCGCGCCGTCTACGAAGCGGGCGAAGCCTTCGGGCGGGCCGAAGCGGGCGCTGGGGGCGTAGAGGCCGGTGGTCTGATAGCCCCATGACGGGTCATAGGGGTGTTCGGACACCGGCAGGAATTCGATGTGCGTGAAGCCCATTTCGGTGACGTAGGGGATCAGCCGGTCGGCCAGTTCGTCCCACGTGTAGAATCCTTCGTCGTGGGGCTTTTGCCACGAGCCGGGGTGGACTTCGTAGATCGACATGGGCTGGCGGCGGGCATCGACGCTGGCCCAGTGCGCGCGATGATCGGCATCGCCCCAGTCCATCTTGACCGGGTGGGCGGTGATCGAAGCGGTGCTGGGGCGGAATTCGGCGGCTTGTGCGAAAGGATCGGCCTTGAGCGGGAGCACCGTGCCATCGGCGCTGACCACGCGGTACTTGTAGGTGCGGTGTTCGCCGATGTCGGGGATGAATACTTCCCACACGCCGATATCGGTGCGGCGGCGCATCGGGTGGCGGCGGTGGTCCCAATCGTTGAAATCACCGACGACGCTGACAAGGCTGGCATTGGGTGCCCAGACCGCGAAGTGGACGCCGCTGGCGCCCTCATGCTCGATCAGGTGCGCGCCCATCTTGTCAAACAGGCGCAGATGCGTGCCCTCAGCGATCAGAAAATCGTCGAGAGGCCCGAGGACCGGACCGAAGGAGTAGGCGTCTGTCACCAGCCATTCGTGGGTGCCTGCTGTGCAAGCGTAACGAACCGGCTGGCGCGGGCCTTTGACTTTGCCTTCAAACAGCCCGCGCCCATCGACGCGCGTGAGTTTGCCCAGTTTCTTGCCGGAGAGCGACCAAGCCACGGCTTCTTCTGCACCAGGCAGGACAGCGCGGGCGAACGCGCCGTCCGGGCCTTCGTGGATACCAAGGACCGAGAATGGATCGGCGTGCGTCCCGTTCAGCAGGGCTTCGATGGCGCTCGCCGGTGGTTTCATTGCGGCTTTCAGACCCCCCAGATATCGCGAGCATATTCGCTGATCGTGCGATCGGACGAGAACCATCCTACGTTGGCAATGTTGCGTATTGCCGAAGCGCGCCAGCCTGCTTGCTGTTCCCAGCGGCGATCGATGTTGCGCTGGGCGGCGTGGTAGCTGTCAAAATCGGCAGCGACCATGAACCAGTCGTGATCGTAGATGCCGCCCATCAAGCCTGCATAGCGCTGCGGATCGTCAGGCGAGAAGACGCCGGTGGCGATGGCGGCAAGGGCTTGCTGCAACTCGCGCGAGCCTTCGATCACTTCGCGTGGGTTGTAGCCGTTGGCGCGCTTGTCTTCGACTTCATTGGCGGTGAGCCCAAAGATTTCGATGTTGGCATCGCCGACATGCTCTTTGATCTCGACATTCGCGCCATCGAGCGTGCCGATGGTCAGCGCGCCATTGAGCGCAAACTTCATGTTGCCGGTGCCCGAAGCTTCCATTCCGGCGGTCGAAATCTGTTCCGACAAGTCTGCTGCCGGGATGATCCTTTCGGCAAAGCTGACGTTGTAATTCGGCACGAACACGACCTTGAGCAGCCCACCGACCGAAGGATCGGAATTGACGCGTCGGGCGATGTCGTTCGACAGTTTGATGATCAGCTTGGCGTTGTGATAGCTCGATGCCGCTTTGCCACCGAAAATCTTGACGCGCGGCACCCAGTCCCGTTCAGGATGGCTGCGAATCTGGTCATAAAGCGCGACGGTTTCGATCAGGTTGAGCAACTGGCGCTTGTATTCGTGGATGCGCTTGATCTGCACATCGAACAGGGCATCGGGATCGAGCCGGATGCCCATCAGGTCCTTGATATGCTTTGACAAAGCGATCTTGTTTGAGCGCTTTACCTCGGCAATTCGCTCACCAAGCTGGCTGTCTTCTGCCAGTGCATTCAGGTCTGCCAGCTTCGTCGTATCGTCTAGGAAGGCCGGGCCAATGGCGTCTTTCAGCACAGAGGTGAGGCCGGGGTTGCACTGCTGTAGCCAGCGGCGCGGAGTGACGCCGTTAGTCTTGTTGTTGATGCGCGTGGGGTAAAGCTTGTGCAGATCGGAGAAGACGGTGGTCTTCATCAGATCGGTGTGGAGCGCGGCCACACCATTGATGCTGTGCGCGCCGGTGAAGGCCAGATTGGCCATGCGTACGCGGCGTTCGCCGCCTTCATCGATCAGGCTGATGGCGGCAATGGCGGCATCGTCCATTCCAGCTTTGCGCGCTTCACGCAGCACGCGGCTATTGATCGCGTAGATGATCTGCATATGGCGCGGTAGCAGACGTTCAAACAGCGGCAGCGGCCAGGATTCCAGCGCTTCGGGCAAGAGGGTGTGGTTGGTGTAGGCGACAGTCGCCTTGGTCAGTTCCCACGCTTCGTTGAATTCCAACCCGTGCGCATCGACAAACAGGCGCATCAGTTCAGCCACGGCAACGGCGGGGTGCGTATCGTTAAGCTGGATGGCCGCTTTATCGGGCAGCGTGCGGATATCGCCATGATGCTGCATGTGGCGGCGCACTATGTCCTGGATCGAGGCCGAGGTGAAGAAATACTCCTGCCGCAGCCGCAGTTCCTGCCCTGCGGGGGTGGAGTCTGCCGGGTAGAGCACGCGGACGAGACTGTCGGCACGGACCTGTTCGGCCATGGCGCCCATATGATCACCCGCGTTGAACGCATCGAGCCGAAGCGGATCGAAAGCGTGGGCTGTCCACAGGCGCAGTGTGTTCACGCGCTTGCCGCGCCAGCCGACAACGGGTGTATCAACTGCGCTGGCCTCAACCTTTTCGGCGGGGCGCCATTCGACGCCATCCCCGGTTTCGACCACTTCGCCGCCAAAGCCGATGATATAAGCGCTTTCGCGGCGATCAAATTCCCAAGGATTGCCGTGTGAAAGCCACGTTTCAGGAAGTTCGACCTGCCAGCCATCATCAATCCGCTGACGGAACATGCCGTTCACATAGCGGATGCCATAGCCGTACGCGGGGATGCCAAGGCTGGCGAGGCTTTCCATAAAGCAGGCGGCAAGGCGGCCGAGGCCGCCATTGCCAAGCGCTGCATCTGGTTCGATATTCTCAAGCGCGGCCAGATCGAAACCGTGTTCGCGCAGCGCTTTTTCCATGTCCCGCGTCATGCCCATGTTGGACAGAGCATCGCGCAGCAGGCGGCCGATCAGGAATTCGAGGCTTAGGTAATAGACCCGCTTTGCGCCCTGATCATAAGCTTCACGCGTGGATTCCATCCAGCGGTCGATAATCGCATCGCGCAGGGTGAGGACCGTGGCGGTATACCAGTCATGCGGCTTGGCGGCGCGTTCATCCTTGCCGACGCGCTTGCGCAGCACGTCGACGATCTGGGCGTCAAGCTCCGCCGCTTTGGAATTGGTATCAAGGGTCATGGTACACGTTCCACCCTGCTTGCCCCGGCATAGCGGCAGACCTTGCCTGCCCCATGCCAAAGCGCGTTGCACCGGCCCTTCAGTTCCGCAGGCTTTTTTCCGTTCGGGACAAATGCGAATGCAATTGTCCGCAAGCTCTGCGGGAATCCATCAGTCTCTCTCAGTTTGGGTATGACAGCCTGCACGCGGTGGGCAAGCGCCAATCTTGAGCCTGCCAATCTTGAGCCTGCCAATCTTGGGCCTTGTGTACGATGCGCAGGCGCGTTTGCGCTATCCACGACAGAAGCATGATTGAAGCGTCCCACTCTGCCCGGTGTTGCCATACTGCGCCCATAGTTCCTCTCAGCCTGTCTCTCTACGCACAAGGCGAGCGCGACGGGCAAAGAATACGTCTGCGCTTCAGAGCATGCGCCTCAGGACGTTGTCCTTGATGATGAAATGGTGATGCAGCGCGGCTGCCACGTGCAGTGCTACCAGCCCTGCCATCAGATAACCGAGCACTTCGTGTCCCTCATGCGCAACTTCGGCAAGGGCCGAGCCTTTTGCCACGGCGAGCTTGGGCCATTCGAACAGGCCCCAGATGCTGATCGGATACTTGCTGTTGGCCGAGGACATGATCCAGCCTGTTACCGGCAGAATCAGCATCAGGGCATAGAGCGCGATGTGCGTCAGCTTTGCCATCAGGCGCTGCAGGCTGCCCATCGTGGCGGGCCAATTGGGCATGGTCCATGTCATCCGCCAACCGATGCGGGCGAGTGACAAAACAAGGATTACCATCCCGGTCCCTTTGTGCAGCGGGAAGGGGTTCCAGATATCCTCGAGCGCATCTCCGGCAATGCCGGTCATGAGATTGAAGATCACCATGACGGCAATTGCAGCGTGGAGTGCACGCGCGATGGCATTGTAACGCACGATATCGTGATTGCCTGCAAGGGTGGCCATGTCAGTTTCCTCCACCGGGGCCACATTGGGTGAGTGGTGCCGGGTAATTTCTGCTTCTTATTCGTCTTTGGACTTAGCATTCAACCGACCAAGCACACTGATCCGATATCTTCTGAAAACATTTCGGTCGTCGATCGGCAGCAAATCCCGTGAGAAATCAAAACCTAGACACACGTCAAGGAATGGCATGCGGTAAATGACGTATGGGCGATTTCGCACTGCAAAAAATAAGGTGCAAACATTAACCGATGAACCGGACACGCAAATCCGGTTCGAATTGCCAACCAAGCCGGAAAGCCGGCTCAGCAAAAGCGTGAGGGAATATGACTACTCAGCGTCTCACCCAGGTCGAGCCTGCCGTGGTCCACAAGATGGCATCCGTCCTTCAGAGCCAGAAGCCCGAAGTGATCCAGAACCATTTCGGGATTGGTCTGAACACGTGGGTCAAGCTGCGTGAAGGCAAGGCGATCCGTCATTCAGTGGCCGTGCGTCTGCTGCAGCGGCTGCAGCGTGACCAGCTGATTTGAGGCCTCATTCCCTGTTCTAATCCGATCAAGCCCCCGCACAAATTGTCGGGGGCTTGAGTTTGCCATCGTTGCAGTGCAAAATGCCCATGCGTAGCCAAACGGGCTTGGCCGAGAAATACTTGAGCGCGCGGGGTCAGTTGTAATGGTCAGGGTCCGTGAGGACGGAAACGGACACCGCGGTGCTTTATCGCATGGTGCGCCCGACAATGGCGAGCATCAAGCGGCGTTCAAAGCCGTTCTAACGCATGATCGGCGGCTTCAACCCACACTGATGGCAGCGATCACCGGAACCGGCGCTCTTATTCTGTTGGTCTGGAACGGTGTTGAGGTTGGAAGCTTTACGAGGCTGCAATGGTTGTTGGCCATTGCCATGATCATGCTGTCCGGGATGTGCGGCTTTTTGATCGCACGCGATGCGCGGGGTGATGCCGTTGTCGGGGATGCGCCAAGCCAGCCAAACTCAGAGCGCATCACTGAACTGACACTTGCGCTTGACGCCGCAGTGGCGGCCAATGCGGCCAAGAGCCGATTTCTGGCCAATGTGAGCCATGAAATCCGTTCGCCTCTCAATGCCATTTATGGTTACGCGCAATTGGTAGAGCGCGGTGCCGATGTTGACCCACAACACGCTGCAAAAGTGATCCGCCGGAGTGCCGAACACCTGACCAATCTTGTGGAGGGCCTGCTTGATCTAGCCTCGGTTGAACAGGGGGTCATCCGGGTTGACAGCGGCGTGGTGCGTGCAGGCGCATTGGTGCAGCAAGTGGCAGAGATGTTTGCGCCACTGGCTGCGCAAAAGGGCCTTGGCTTTCATTGCATCTTGCCCGAGCGCATGCCTGAATTCGTACGTATGGACGAGCGCCGTGTTCGACAGGCCTTGATCAACCTTGTCTCCAATGCGGTCAAGTTCACAGACTCTGGCGAGGTTACGCTGCGCTTTTCGTGGGTTAGCCAGATCGCCACGTTCGAAGTGCGCGATACTGGACCCGGCATCCCGCAGGATCGGCAGGAGGCGATCTTTTCGCCCTATGTCAGATCGGGACTAGCTTCGGCCGCTGATGAACCGCAAGAAGGGGCCGGGCTTGGCCTTGCCATTACCAGTGCCATTGCGCGAATGCTGGGCGGTGATCTGCAGGTTGAAAGTGCGCCGGGGAAAGGCAGCACTTTCCGTATCAAGATGATGGCACCTCAGGTTTCAGGCTTTGTGGATCGATCGGCCGAGCGATTGCGCCCGATCGGGTATGCAGGTCCGGTCCGGTCGATCCTGCTGGTTGACGATGATCGCGATCATCTTGCCGTGCTGCGAACGACGTTGAGTGAGGTGGGCTTTGAAGTGGCGCTCGCCAGCGATGGGCAGACAGCGCTGGCGCTTGCTGGTCATGATGCGGCGAAGGACCGCTATGATGCAGCCGTGCTGGACGTGAGCATGCCCGGCATGACGGGCTGGGAAG
Source organism: Novosphingobium sp. (assembly GCA_041639635.1). Classification (GTDB taxonomy): domain Bacteria; phylum Pseudomonadota; class Alphaproteobacteria; order Sphingomonadales; family Sphingomonadaceae; genus Novosphingobium. The sequence continues at coordinate 13,121 of JBEQBV010000018.1, read as the reverse complement.
TTGCGGCGCATCTGCGCGCGGTACATGGAAAGTCGTTGAAAATATTGATGCTTTCCGCCAATGCGGAGGAGCGCCACGGGCGAACGGGGCAGGCCGCTGATCACGATGCGTTCCTGCTCAAGCCAGTCGAACTTGGTTCGCTGCTCGATGCGATTGGTCGTCAGCTTGACCTCACCTGGGCCTATCCGCAACCTGCGGAGCTGGCTAACGCAGCTGCCCCGGCAGCTCCGTCGGTATCGGAAATTGCCCGCGAACATGCCGAACGTCTTAAAGTGCTTGTGCGGATCGGTCACGTGCGCGCATTGGAAGGGGAAATCCGGGCGTTGGAACAGGCGGACCCTGATGCTGGTCCGCTGGTTGCAAAATTGTACGCCTGCCTTGACCGGTTCGATCTGGCCGCGATGGGCCAAACGCTTGAGGAGCTTTAGGAATGAGTGCGGCCAGAGGTGCGGCGGCCAGTAATGCAGCAAGCGTGCGACGGGATACGGTCCTTGTCGTAGATGACGAACCGGATTCGCTGCGCTTCCTGACAGACACCCTTGAAGGGGTGGGTATTACCGTGCTTGTGGCGATTTCAGGCGATGCCGCGCTCGAACTGTTGCAGCACATTACGCCGGACCTGATCCTGATGGACGCGGTGATGCCGGGGCTCGATGGCTTTGCCACAACATCGCGCATCAAGGCGCGCGATGAACTCGCACATGTCCCGGTGGTGTTCATGACCGGCCTGACCGAGAGCGAGCACGTGATCGAAGGGTTCGAGGTTGGCGGTGTCGATTATCTGCGCAAGCCCGTGAACGTTCATGAACTGCTGGCAAGGGTGCGCGTGCATATTGGCCATGCGCGGGCAATGCAGGCAGGGGCGGCAGGGCTTGATGCCACCGGGCGGCTGATGATGGCGATCGATACGCAAGCGCAGATGCTATGGTGCACGCCGTTTGCCGAACAGGCTATCGCCCGCGTCAGCCCTGATTGGAGCCGCGATCAGAAGGTCCTCCCTGAGTTGATCCGCGGACCGCTGACCCGGCTGCTCGCCCGTGATGAACTGGGGGCTACGGCGCGAATCGAGCAGGGGGAATGCGCGCTCGAACTGGTGGTGATTGCCCATTATCGTGACAGCGAACTGCTGATCCGCCTGAATGAGCTGAACCCCAAGGCCGATGTCAGCCGATTGCAGCAAAGGCTGGCCTTGACCGACCGTGAGGCCGAGGTGCTGCTGTGGATCAGCTATGGCAAATCCAATGGCATGATTTCCGAAGTGCTGGCGATCAGTCCGCGCACCGTGCAAAAGCATCTTGAGCGAATTTACGAAAAGCTGGGCGTAGAAACGCGGGCTGCAGCAGCAGCCGTGGCGATCAAGGTTCTGGGTAACTAAGCCATGATGCGCGCTGTGCAGGTGCAGCGGTTGAGCGATGATCTTTCCGGCTTGGCACTTGTCGAACTGCCGGTGCCAGTAGCCGGCCCCGGCGAAGTTGTGGTGCGGATCGAGGCTGCGGCGGTAGGCTTTCCTGATTTGCTGATGACGCGCGGCGGGTATCAGGCAAAGCCCGATCTGCCGTTTGTGCCAGGGATGGAGGGCGCAGGCATCGTGCTGTCTGCACCCGGTTGCAGCAGATTTCGTGAAGGTGACCGGGTGATATTTGGCGGGCTTACCGGAGCCGTGGCCGAATGTGGCGTATTTACAGAGGCATCGGTGTTTCCGTTGCCAGAAAGCCTGAGCATGGCAGAGGGCGCTGCGTTGCGGGCCGCCTATCTCACGGCATGGGTGGCCTTGGTGCGCAGGGGTAATGCGCAATCGGGGGAATGGCTATTGGTCAATGGCGCTGCAGGTGGCGTCGGGCTGGCGGCGGTCGATCTGGGACTTGCGCTTGGCCTGAAAGTTATCGCAGCAGCGTCTACCGCAGCAAAGCGCTCTGCGATTGCCCGAGTTTACGCTCCGCACCACGTTATCGACAGCACGCAATCCTTGCGGGAACAGGTGCTGGAGCTGACTGCAGAACATGGGGCGGATTTGATCTTTGATCCGGTTGGCGGTGATGCTTTCGACCAATCAGTGAGATGTATAGCCTTTGACGGGCGTCTGTTGGTGATCGGCTTTGCAGCTGGCCGCATCCCGCAAATTGGCGCCAACATTCCGCTGATCAAGGGATTTTCGGTGATCGGCGTGCGTGCCGGAGAATATGGAAGACGCTTTCCTGAGCGAGGTGCTGAGAACATGGCCAGCATTCTGAACCTCGCGGCCAAAGGGCAGATCCGACCGCATGTTCATTCCTGCCATAAGCTGGAGAACTGGGCCGATGCTTATCGCGCGATGCAAAGTCGAAGCGTGATTGGCCGCAGTGTGGTGCTACCGCAGGATACGACTGCCGATATGAACTCTGCCGTCGTGACGTGAGGATAAAAAAAGGGCCGCTCCGGTAACCGGGCGGCCCTTGGAAAGTTTGGGAGAGGATGCCTGAAAGGCCTGACCTAAATGATCCTTGGGTCCCTTCTTCGCAAGTGCGAATTGAGAAATTGGTGATGCGTTTTTTGCAACTCCAAGTGCCGTCAATCCGGAAATTGCTGAGTCTTGGAATTTGTTCAATGTAATCAATGCAATTGACTGGCTGCGGGCACGCCGGTTTGTCGTCCTTACCAAGTCCAGCTTTATTGCACCTGCACAATTGTGCAGGGGGATATGCCAACGCAATTGCCCTGTTGCGCCCCTCGAACATGATTGCTATCAATCATAACAGAATGGGAGAGCAAGCATGAAGTTCGAACGCATCAATCCTCTGACAGGTGCTGCCGCTTCTGCCGCGGAAGCAATGCAAGCCTCTGATATTCCTGTAATTGCAACAAAGGCTGCTGCCGCATTTCCGGCGTGGGCGGCAATGGGGCCGAACGCCCGGCGTGCGATCCTGATGAAGGCAGCTTCCGCGCTCGAGTCGCGCGCCGATGCTTTCGTCGAAGCGATGATGGGTGAAATCGGTGCGACCAAGGGCTGGGCGCTGTTCAACCTTGGCCTGGCCGCCAGCATGGTGCGTGAAGCGGCCGCGTTGACGACCCAGATCAGTGGCGAAGTCATCCCTTCGGACAAGCCCGGTTGCCTTGCTATGGCTCTGCGCGAACCGGTTGGCGTCATTCTGGGCATCGCCCCGTGGAACGCGCCCATTATCCTTGGCGTGCGCGCCATCGCTGTGCCACTGGCCTGTGGCAACGCAGTGATCCTCAAGGCCAGCGAACAGTGCCCGCGCACGCATTCTCTGATCATCGAAGCCTTTGCCGAAGCCGGGTTCCCCGAAGGCGTGGTCAATGTGGTGACGAATGCTCCAGCCGATGCGGCGGACGTAGTTGGCGCGCTGATCGATGCGCCAGAGGTGAAGCGCATCAACTTTACCGGTTCGACCGCGGTTGGCCGCATTATCGCCGTGCGCGCCGCACAGCATCTGAAGCCCTGCTTGCTCGAACTGGGCGGCAAGGCTCCGCTGATCGTGCTGGAAGACGCGGATCTGGACGAAGCGGTTAAGGCTGCAGCGTTCGGCGCGTTCATGAACCAGGGCCAGATCTGCATGAGCACCGAGCGGATCATCGTGGTCGATGCTGTGGCCGATGCCTTTGCTGAAAAGTTCAAGGCCAAGGTTGCCACAATGGCTGTTGGCGATCCGCGCGAAGGCGCCACGCCGCTGGGTGCGGTGGTCGACGCCAAGACCGTCGCCCATTGTCAGAGCCTGATCGAAGACGCCGTGGCCAAGGGTGCCGAACTACTCACTGGCGGTGAGACGACGCAGAACGTGCTGATGCCAGCGCACGTCGTCAATGGCGTGACACAGGACATGAAGCTGTTCCGCGATGAAAGCTTTGGCCCGGTCGTGGCCGTGATCAAGGCGCGGGACGAGGCTCATGCCATCGAACTGGCGAACGATACCGAATACGGCCTGTCCGCCGCAGTCTTCACGCGCGATACTGCGCGGGGCCTGCGCGTGGCACGCCAGATCAAGTCCGGCATCTGCCACGTGAATGGCCCGACCGTGCACGACGAAGCCCAGATGCCGTTCGGCGGCGTCGGTGCCTCTGGCTATGGCCGTTTCGGCGGCAAGGCCGGGATCGACAGCTTCACCGAACTGCGCTGGATCACGATGGAAACCCAGCCCGGCCATTTCCCGATCTGATATTCAAGATTTATTGAGGACGAACCATGACTGAACAGCAGAAAATCGAACGCGCGGAAGAAGATACAGTTGCGTTCACCGTGGAAGACGGCATCGCCTGGGTAAAGTTTAACCGCCCGGAAAAGCGCAATTGCATGAGTCCCAAGCTCAACCGCCAGATGGGTCGCGTGATTGCCGAACTGGAATTCCGCGAAGATGTGAAGGTGCTGGTGCTCACCGGCGAGGGCGACGCCTGGTCGGCCGGCATGGACCTCAAGGAATACTTCCGCGAAACCGAAGCAGAAGGTCTCTGGTCGATCCGCAAGGCCCAGCGCGAAGCCTATTCGTGGTGGGAGCGTCTGCGTTGGTACGAAAAGCCGACCATCGCGATGATCAATGGCTGGTGCTTCGGCGGGGGCTATGGCCCGCTGTTCGCTTGCGATATCGCCATTGCTTCTGAAGATGCGCAGTTCGGCTTGTCCGAAATCAACTGGGGCATCCTTCCGGGCGGCGGTGCATCAAAGGTTGCGGCTGATCTAATGCCGCTGCGCAAGGCGATGTATCACGCTATGATGGGCGAAAACCTGACCGGCAAGCAGGCCGAAGCGCAGGGTCTGGTGACCGAGGCCGTACCCGCTGACCAGTTGCAGGCCCGCGTCCTCGAAATCGCGCAGGCGCTTTGCAAGAAGGATGGCCATGCGCTGCGCGCCACCAAGTGGGCCGTGCGCCGCATGACCGAAATGACCTACGACAACGCCGAGGACTATCTGATCCGCGCACAGGAAGCGCTGCACAACTTTGGCGGCGTGGAAGCCCGCAAGGAAGCCACCCGGCAGTTCCTTGATGAAAAGAGCTTCAAGCCCGGTCTTGGCACATTTGATACGAGCAAGATCAAGCGCTGATTGAATTGCTTGATAGTCATTGAAAGGCCCCGGTTGCGCAAGCAGCCGGGGTTTTTCATGTGAAAGGCCATGGCGTTGCCCAAGTCCGTTGGTAGGATAACGGCCTGAAATTGCGGGACGAGGCGCACACGTTGTCCAACCATTACGACGCATTGATCATCGGCGGGGGCCACAATGGCCTGACCTGTGCCTTCTATCTGGCAAGGGCCGGAATGCGGGTGCGCGTGCTGGAGCGGCGGCACGTGGTGGGCGGAGCGGCGGTAACCGAGGAATTCCACCCGGGCTTTCGCAATTCGACCGCAAGCTACACCGTCAGCCTGCTACAGCCCAAAGTGATTGCGGACATGCGCTTGCATGATCATGGCTATCGCGTGGTGGAGCGCCAGCTTTCAAACTTCCTACCCTTTGCCGACAGTTACCTGAAGCTGGGAGGTGGGGAAGGGCGCACGCAAGCCGAATTCGCCCGGATCTCCGCTCCCGATGCAGAGGCTTATCCACGATACGACGCTGCACTGGGGAAGCTGGCTGATGTGCTACGCGATCTGGCTTTGCATACGCCGCCCAATCTTGGCGGCGGGATCGGCGCGTTGCAATCGGCTGCACGGCAGGGGTGGCCATTGGCAAAGCTTGACGTGGCAACACAGCGTGATTTGCTGGAAATCTTCACCCGGTCAGCGCGCGAATTCCTGGATGGGTGGTTTGTCGATGACCGTGTAAAGGTGGCCTTCGCCTTCGATTCGGTGGTGGGCAATTTTGCAGGCGTTTCCACGCCCGGCTCCGCTTATGTGTTGCTGCACCATGTGTTCGGCGAAGTGAACGGCAAGGCAGGCGCATGGGGCCATGCGATTGGCGGCATGGGCGCGATTACGCAGGCCATGGCCAAGGCCTGCGTGCTGGCAGGCGTTGAGATCAGTCTGGAAGCGCCGGTGGCCAAAGTGCTGGTGGACAAGGGCAAGGCTGCAGGCGTCCGTCTGGAAGGCGGTGAGGAGCTTTTCGCACCGGTCGTCGCTGCCAATGTCGGCCCAGCGATGCTCTATCGGCACATGGTGGATGAAAGCGATCTCGACGCCGATTTTCGCCGTCGCATCGCTGGCTACAAGACTGGTTCTGGCACGTTTCGCATGAATGTGGCGCTATCGGAATTGCCTGATTTCAGCGTCTTGCCGGGCAAAGTTCAGGCTGAACATCATACAGCCGGTATCGTGATCGCGCCCGGCATGGATTATATGGATCGTGCGTTTGACGATGCCAAGGCCCATGGCTGGTCACGCCAACCGATCGTGGAAATGCTGATCCCGTCCACGCTGGATGACAGTCTGGCGCCTTCGGGCTGCCATGTGGCGAGCCTGTTCTGCCAGCAGTTTGCGACGACATTGGCCGATGGTCGTTCATGGGACGATTGCCGTGAAGAGGCAGCAGACCTGATTATCGATACCGTAACCGCCCACGCGCCAAACTTTAAAGGCAGCGTGATCGCTCGGCAGATCCACTCGCCGCTCGATCTGGAGCGCAAGTTTGGTCTGGTCGATGGCGATATCTTCCACGGGCGGATGAGCCTTGACCAGTTGTGGTCGGCACGGCCCGTGCTGGGCCATGCCGATCATCGCGCGCCCATCCGGGGGCTGTACATGTGCGGATCGGGCACCCATCCCGGCGGCGGCGTAACCGGCGCGCCGGGGCACAACGCCGCGCGTGAGATCCTGCGCGACCGGTCGTTGGTGTGGAAGCTGCTGCATCGCAGGTGAGGGCGCAAAAGGCCCCCAATAGGTCCTGAACCTAGTGATCGATCAGGCCAAAACGTCAGCAACCGGCGTGTATTCATACTCCAGTTCGCGGGCGACGGCTTCGTAAGTCACCTTGCCTTCGTGGACGTTTAGGCCTGCGGCAAGGTTCACATCGGCCTTCAGCGCGGCCTTCCAACCCAGGTTGGCAATGCGCAATGCATAAGGCAGGGTTACATTGTTCAGCGCATAGGTGCTGGTGCGGGCAACAGCGCCGGGCATGTTGGCCACGCAATAATGAACAATGCCATCAACTACATAGGTGGGCTCGGCATGGGTGGTCGCCTTGCTTGTTTCAAAGCAGCCGCCCTGATCGATGGCGACATCGACCAGCACCGCGCCGGGCTTCATGGTCGATAGCATTTCGCGTGTGACCAGCTTGGGCGCAGCAGCACCGGGGATCAGCACTGCGCCGATGACAAGGTCAGCCTCTGCCACAAGTGCCGCCAGTGCAGCCTTGCCCGAAAACAGCGTGCGGGCACGGCCTTCGAAGTGATTGTCGAGCCGCTCAAGCACATCGGGATCGCGGTCGAGGATGGTCACGTCGGCACCCATGCCCACTGCCATTTGCGCCGCGTTGATGCCAACCACGCCGCCGCCGATGACCACAACCTTGCCCGGAAGCACCCCCGGCACGCCGCCCAGCAACACGCCGCGCCCGCCATTGGCCTTTTCGAGCGCGGTGGCACCAGCCTGAATCGCCATGCGTCCGGCCACTTGACTCATCGGCTTGAGCAAGGGCAGGGCGTTGCCCGCCCCGGTGACGGTTTCATAAGCAATGGCGGTGACACCGGATTTGACAAGGTCGGCAGTCTGTTCAGGATCAGGGGCGAGGTGCAGGTAGGTATAGAGGATCTGGCCCTTGCGCAGCATGGCACGCTCTACCGACTGAGGTTCCTTGACCTTCACGATCATTTCACAGCCGTCGAACACTGTTTTGGCATCAGGCTTGATCTGCGCGCCTGCAGCCTGATAGTCGGCATCGCTTGCGCCAATGCCATTCCCCGCGCCGGTTTCGACCCACACTTCGTGCCCGTGCGCTGCCAGTTCGCGCACGCTTTCAGGCGTGAGGCCAACGCGGTATTCGTGGTTCTTGATTTCCCTGACAGTGCCGACGCGCATGACGAACTCCTTCTGGAATTGGGCCGCTTGCCCTTGAACGCTAAATTACCGGGAAGTATCCGGCAGTTCTTGCCTATTTGGCCCTTTGAGATGGCACGGAATGGTGATATTTTTCGCCTAAACAGTATAAAGCGGGAAAATTTTCCATGGATCGCGCAGATGTTGCATTACTTGAGGCGCTCCAGATGGATTCTTCATTGCCCATTGCTGACCTCGCCGAAAAAGTTGCGCTGTCGTCGTCGGCTTGTCATCGCCGGATCAAAGCGCTTGAGGCAGCAGGCGTCATTTCCGGCTACAGTGCTCGTCTGGAACCGCGCCGATTGGGCCTTTCGGTTGAGGTATTTGTCGAGATTACGCTGACCGGGCAAAGCCGCGAAGTGATGGATCGTTTTGAAGAGGCCGTCAGAGATTTCGACGATATTCTTGAATGCCACCTCATGTCAGGTGCGGCGGACTATCTGCTTCGGGTGGCAGCGCGCGATCTTGAACAATACGACCACATCCACCGTGAATGCCTTGCGCGGCTGCCGGGGGTATCATCCATGCAGACCAGCTTCTCGTTGCGCCGGATCAAGCAGATGCGCGGTTATCCGGTGCGTTCAGCCCCTTGATTTCGTCAACCGTGATCGTCTTTACCAACGTGCAGAAGGAATGGATCGCGATGCGTTCCAGTTGTGGCATACGCGGTTCGAAAGGCTTTTCGTGGCCTGCAAAAACGGTCATGCCCTCCATTGATGCGGAGATGAAGAGCGCCAGGATTTCGCGCTCATCCTCGCCAAGATCAGGACGCAGTTCGGCCACGATTTCAAGCAGCGGTGCGCGGGCGCGGACATAGAGTTCCTGAACCCGCTCCAGCACGAACGCATCGTAATTGGACAGGCTCCACAGTTCCGGGAAAAAGCGCGTCGTCTTCTTCGATCGGATATCGTCGAGCACCAGCGTGCAAAGGCGCCGCAGGCGTTCCTCTGCGGGGACGCCCGGCATGTGCATGATTGCTTCGAACTCCACCTCATAGGCCCGGATCACCGCTTCCATCAGTTCGCGGACCAGATCTTCGCGGCTGCGATAGTGGTAGGTCAGGTTGCCGAATTTCAAACCGCAGGCTGCCGCGACTCGGCGCATGGACATGGCACGATACCCTTCTTCGATCAGGATCGAGAGGGCGGTCCGCAGGATCAGCTCACGGGTTTCCTGCCCCTTCAAATAGCCGCCTTCACGCTCCGGCATGATCATGTCGGTCACCGTTATGGGAGCGCCATCATTCTGATTCATATACTCAATCCAAACTTTCGAAGCTTATCTTTATCGTGCTGCCCGGCGAACGCATAAAGCTAATTTAGGTCACTTGACAGGTTTGTTGCCTGTTTGAGACTATGTCCCTGCAGCCAGTGACCGACTTTCGGCCTGTCAGGGAGTGCTCGCATGAAGTCCTTTGCGTTGGCTTTGGCCCTTTTGACATCGGGGGCATCATTCGTCGGAGCAGCATTTGCAGCACCCACCGCCACTGTGCCGTTTCCAAAGGCGCTGGCCGAAGAGCCCATCCCGATGGTGGAGAAGCTCCCGGCACAATGGCCTGCAAGCTGGATATTGGTGCACGACTTCCATTTCAATTCGATCCTCGACGGCCGGGTCATGATTATTGATACCGCATCGGTTGACCGCCCGGTGCGTGGCATGGTGCGCGCTGCGCAATTCGCCAATATGCTCGCGTCCTCCTCTCGCCGGGAAATCCTGACATCCGAGACCTTTTATTCGCGGCTTACGCAAGGTGTCCGAACCGACGTAGTAAGCATCTGGGACATGGTTACACTTTTGCCGAAGGGCGAAATAGTCTTGCCCGGTGGGAAGCGGCAGCAATCGGTCACCTACCCGCAGCTGTTCCAGTTCACCAATGGGCAGAAATGGGCGCTGGTGGCCAATTTTACCCCGGCGCAATCGGTGAGCGTGCTTGATCTTGACGCACGCAAGATCATCTCGGAAATTGATCTGCCCGGTTGTGCGCAACTTTATCCAACGGGCGTTCGAGGTTTTTCCAGTTTCTGCGCAGATGGGTCACTGTTCAGCGTGGCTCTGGGGCCGGACGGGAAGGCTGTTACGTCCAAGGTCGTCGAGAACGTGCACGACATCGACAATCAGCCCATGTTTGGGACGCCTGCGTGGCAAGGCCAGACGGCATGGTTCGTCAGTTATCGTGGGCGCATTCAGGGCTTCGATTTTTCCGGCGAGGTCGGCAAGGCGCTGCCCGGTGCGTTTGATCTCGGCTCCGCTGAAGGGGCCGCGCCCGAATGGCGGCCTGGTGGTTGGCAAGTGATTGCTAACGACGCTGCGGGCAAGCTTTACGTGTTGATGAGCCCGAATGGCCGCGAAGGCAGCCACAAGGATGGCGGAACAGAAGTGTGGGTGGCCGATCCGGCGAGCAAGACGCGCACCGCCCGCATCGCGTTGCGCAGTGTGGCGCTGGCTATCGGGCTGACCAAGGACGCCAAGCCGAACTTGATCGTGGCGCGTGCGGATGGTGAGATTGACGTGCACGATGCTGCTACCGGCGCATTTCTCCGTTCGCTGGGCAAGGCGGGGGGTGACAACCCCATCCTGATCACGGTGCCTTGAGATGGCAGCGCTTCCCCTTTTTCTCGCACTGTTGCTGGCCTGCGCTGCGGCACATAAAGTGCTTTCGCGTGATCGGCTGACAGTTGCGGCAGGGCGGCTGACCGGGCTTCGTCGCCAAGGCCAACTTGTCCTGATCGCTGCGGGCTGCGTCGAATTGATCGCTGCCCTTGCCCTGACAATACCTCCGCTGCAGCCCACGGGTGCGCTCATCGCGGCGGGTCTATGGGCGGCCTATGCCGTGGCGCTGTTGCGGCTGCGCGGCCAAACGCTTGATTGCGGTTGTGATCTGGTGGCGCGCGAAAAGCCGGTCGATTGGCCGCTGATTGCTCGCCCGGCACTGCTGGCATCGCTGGCGAGTGTCGTTGCTGTCGTCCCGCCGCGTGCCTTTGCGCTTGATGCTCCGTTTGCCGCAGTGGCAATGCTGGCGCTCTATCTCGCTGCGTCGGAACTCCTTGCCATTCCCCATCCTCGCTGGAGGAAATTGTGATGCTGACTTCGCAGATCCTGTTGTGGACCGTCGTGATCGTACAAGCGCTGCTGATTGCAGCGCTCGCTCGCCAGGTCGGCATTTTGCATGAGCGTATTGCCCCGGCAGGCGCGCTGACCTTGCACCAGAAGGTAGAGGTGGGCGAAGTGGCCAGTCCGATGGCCATGACCACTATCGATGGTGCCCCATTGCAGATTGCAGGCAAGCGCGCTGGTCGCAGCCAGTTGTTGTTCTTTGCCTCGCCGGATTGTCCGGTGTGCAAGTCCTTGCTGCCGGTTGTGCGATCTGCCGCCAGAGCCGAGGCTGACTGGCTTGACGTCGTGCTTGCTGGCGATGGTTCGGAACGGGAATACCGCCACTTGCGTCAGACGCATGGCCTTGAAGGTGTGCCGCTTGTCCTGTCCGAACCCTTGGGCCGCGCTTTTGGCGTGTCCAAGCTGCCCTATGCGGTGTTGCTGGACGAAACGGGCCGCGTGGCCTCGCTTGGGCTGATCAACAGCCGCGAACATCTGGAAAGCCTGTTCGAAGCCAAGGATCGCGGCGTCGCCTCGATCCAGGATTTCCTCGCGCGCAAGAAAGGGGCCTGATCCATGATCAGTTTGGACAAGTGGACCGAACGCCTGACTCGCCGGGTGGCGCGCGGCACTTCGCGGCGCAGCACGCTGGCGTGGCTAGGCGCAACTATCACCGGTGCGGCAGTCTTTCCGGTCCTGCCGGTGGCGCGTGCAGCCAGTGGCTCACCACACGGCGGGGGAGGGGGCCACGCGCCGATTTCCTCTGGCAATCCTCAGGACCCAGGCGATCAGGCAAGTTGCGATTACTGGCGCTATTGCGCGATTGATGGCTTCCTGTGTTCATGCTGTGGCGGTTCGGTCAGCACTTGCCCGCCGGGCACCGAAATGTCGCCGATCACCTGGGTCGGCACTTGCACCAATCCTGCTGACAAGCGCGCCTATGTGATCAGCTATAACGATTGTTGCGGCGTTTCATCATGCGGTCAGTGCCTGTGCAATCGCAACGAAGGTGACCGCCCGCAGGTGCGCCCCCAATCGAACAATGATTACAACTGGTGCTTGGGGACCGAGAGCAGCATCTACAATTGCTCTACCGCCGTGATCATCGGGGTGGCATCGGAATAGTGAACCGGATGCTGCCTCTTGCCGCTGCTTTTGCTGCCGTTCTGGTGGCTGGCGTGGCTGCGGGAGCCAGCGAAAGCACGATGCGCGGCGTGCCCGATCCACGCCAAGCGCGCATTGATTACATGCTCAAATGCCAGGGCTGCCACCGCCCCGATGGTGGCGGCGATGATCGTTCGAACCCGCCGATGAAGCACGTGGTAGCGCAGTTTCTGGCCGTGCCGGGCGGGCGCGAATTCCTTGCCCGCGTGCCCGGTGTTTCGACCGTCGATCTCGACAACGTCCGGTTGGCAAACCTCGTCAATTGGACACTCTACACTTTTGATCCGGCGCACATGCCTGCTGATTTCCGGCCCTATACCCCGGAAGAGATCGGGCAATTACGCCGTCATCCCCTGCGATTGGAACGCGCCGAGATGAGAGCGCGACTGGTGGCAGGGTTCACGCAGGAAAAAGCAGGAACGCACCAACCCTGAATGGGAGGCAATGATGAGGGAACGTCTTTACCGTGGAATAGCGCTGGCTGGGGTAGCCGCCGCATCCATCACCTTGGCTACACCGGCCCTTGCGCAAGAGGCGCAGGCCAATGAGCCTGTGCCGGATGGCCAAATCGTCGTCACCGCCACAAAGCGCGCGGAGAGCCTGCAATCGGTGCCGATTTCGGTCACCGCCATCGGTGGGGACACGCTGGCCAAGGCGCGGGTCAACAGCGTGGATAACCTCGTCACCAAAGTCGCCAACCTGCAATTGACTTCGATCGTGGGTGATAACACCCCGATCTTCAGCCTTCGCGGCGTGTCGATGTCGGACTACAGCCTGAACCAGTCCTGAACCGCGCCGGGTTTGCCGGAGGCTCCAACTCCTGAGAAGGTGGAGCCATGACGAGCAAGACAACGAATAAGTTTGCGCCTGAAGTCCGCGAGCGCGCGGTGCGGATGGTTTTCGATCACGAG
>JBEQBV010000017.1:0-30456 GCA_041639635.1 Novosphingobium sp. | reverse complement strand
TCCCCTCAAACTCGAAGTCGATTCCGCCATTCTTGGGCGCTCGCTTGATCCGTAGCCCGGGCGTGAACAGTCGGCGATTGGTCGTCTCGAAGCCTTCGGCGTCACGCTCAGTCAGGCCATAGGCATAGGTCTCGAGCAAAAGCGCTTCGCCAATCGGCTGCGCGTTGAACACTCCGAACAGCTGCAAGTCGGTCGTCTCGCGATCCCACTGATGCGCATTGTCGCGGATTGCCGCCGTATCCGACGGCAGGCGGATATTGGGCATCGACCAAAATGCGACAAACCGCCGACCGCCTGGCGCGGTGCGTTCGAGGCGCGCGCCGGTGTAGGCGTTCATCGAATTGCGAAAGCCCTGGCGCGACACCAATCGCGAGGATCCAAGCGCCATCGTCATCCGGCCCGTGGTCACATGTGTATCGCTGCCGTTGCCCAGTGCATCATCGAGGTCAAAGCCAACATAATATTGCGAAAATTCGAGCGCGTTGACCACGCCTGTATCGGCGGATGAGTCTTGGTCCTGGAAATAGCCTCGCGCATCATGAAACTCGGCGCCGATGCGGATCGGCCCCGTATCATATTCGGCGAACAGCGTGGTGCGCAGTGACACCAACTGATCGGATGTCGCCGCTTCGGGGCGGAACTGACCGTCGATCACCTCGACCCTAGGGCGAAAGCTGCCTGAAAGATGCAGATTGTCGGGCGACCCGATCGCCTCGTGCAATTCGCCGTCCTCGGTGACCTGCGCTGTAGCTGGCGCGGCGACGGTCAACCCAAGGAGTAATAGCGCCGACTTCATTTCCCGAGCAACGGGATCAGACGGATATTGCCCATCGCCGGACTGACGATTGTGCGGCGTCTGACCAGACCATCCTCGACCAACTGCGTGATGGAGACATCGTGTGTCTCAAGGTTGCGGCCATCGTCGAAAGCGTAGCGGTGCAGTCCGCCCGTCATTCCGGCATTGGTAGCAACCTTGTACCAGCGCGCCGGATCGATCGCGGTCCCCGCCACAGCGACCCCGCTGACGCGCTTGCCCACCGGCGCGTTGAGATCGAGCGTCCAACCGATCCCTGAACTTTGGACCAGCCCACCGACGCGGTCGAGATCATTACCCGGATTGAGGTTGGTGGCGCTTTGCTCGAGCAACCGCTTCACCTGCGCACCAGTCATCTCCAGGGTGACCAGCTTCGTCGGGTGGGGAACGAGCGTGTAAAGCCTTTCGCGCGTCACCGGCCCCGGCTCGATCGAGACGCCGTACCCCACGCCCGGCATGAAGGCGATATCAGCCCCGGTATGTTCGCGCATCAGGTCGCCGACGAGCACGTCAAACGGGCTTTCTGACTTATACTGCCGTCCGATCCTGTCGGCGCTGTTCGCAAGGACCTCGTCCAACCGCTTTCGGTAGGGCGCATCGATTTGGGTCACCAACTGAGTCATAGTCGGGTCAGGCGCGATCCGGTCGCTCCACAGATCATGGACCGTCCCGGATACGCCCTTGAGCTTGGAATCGCCGCCGATCGTAATGCGCAATTCTCCCAACGCCGCGCCATCCGACAACGCTTGCACGATCCAGGTATTGTTGATCTTCTCAGGCGGCGCGATGCGATCATGCGAGTGGCCGCCAACGATCAGATCTACGCCCCGCAACTCGCGCGCGAGCCTGCGATCGACCGCAGTACCCTGGTGCGACAGCAATACCACTACATCAGCGGCCTTGCGCATCTCTGGGAGATATTGCCTGGTCGCCTCGATTCCGCTGGTGAATTCAAGTCCGCGGACATTGGCCTTGCTGCCAGTCTCATCGGTATTGTGGTAGCTGAGCGCGAGCATCGCAACGCGAATGCCGTTCACGTTGAAAATGTGCCAGGGCCGGCCGAAAATGGGCTTTCCCGCATCCAGCGTGTTGGCGCCCCGCATTGGGAAATTGGCGAGCTTGGCCAGTTCGCGCGTCCGCGCGAGGCCATAATCGAAATCATGATTTCCCAACGCCATGTACTGGTAGCCGAGCGCGTTCATGAGCCGGATGATGGCTGCACCGCGCGTTTCGTTGCCGACGAGGTCGTCGCTGAAGGTGTCGCCTGCATCAACCAGCAGAACATTGTTGGCGCCATCGCGCCGTCGAATTTCGTTAACCTTGCCCGCCAAATATTGAAACCCACCTATCATTGCCGCGCGGTCGAACTGCGCGGGCGCGCGACCGGGATCACCGGTTTGTGCAGTCGCATCGCCGGGGGCAACATGAAACGGCACATGCCGCCCATGGATGTCGTTCGTATGGAGGATGGTAATGGTGCGATCCTGCGCCACCGCCGGCGTCGCCAGAAATACCGTCAGCGCAGCTATGATATGACGCATCTTATCCTCTCCTCAGATTGATTGGCTGATCGACCATTGCGGCCTTAAGCCAGCCTTAAGGCTTCAGTCCGGTATAAGTGCGAAGCCTTGAAGTTGCAACGTCGCCAGCGTGGTCAGCGCGGCCAGATCGACCCGTACGTCTTTCGCAGTTGAATCGGCCGCAATGTTCTGGCCATGAAGCGCCTGACTGCAGACATGGACCTGGGCGCCTGCGCCTTTGAGCGCCGCAATCAGAGGCAGGTTCGGGTTCGCGACCTTGAACTTGGCTTGATAGGCTGCGTCATTCATCACCAGCGGTGTGGCGGGACCGTGGACGATGGCAACGATATCGCCCGCCGCTGGGCGGATACCGCGCGTCGCAAGCAGATTGAGGAAGCGCGCCACTTTCACAATGCTCGGATTGGGCTGAGCGGGATCGGTCGGCGCCTTGGTGATATTGAAGACGACACGGTATCGGATCGATGGATCCGGCTGATTGTCGGCATCCGGTGCCGGCACGATGGGTCCATGACCCGAAATGGCTGGAAAGCGTGCGTCCTGGGCCATAGCGGCGCCAGGCACCAGCAAGCTCATGGCTGAGAGAAGGAGGAGTCGTTTCAACATGGCAGCAGGGACTTTCATCACTTGGAGGTTGCGGGCACGCGCCAACCGTAGCGCCGAAAGATCCGTGCCGCCTCCAGGCTGGTCAGATATGTCGCGAACGCGCGTGCATCCGCAGACGAGCGGTTCGTGCGCGTCACGGCGACCGCCATCGACCGATAGAGGACGATGTTGCGCTCGATGGCGACCTGGTCGGCGATCGCCGGGTTCGCCACTTGCCAAATATTCCAGATGACCCAGGCGTCGATCTCAGGGCGCGTGGTCCAAGCCTCACGGGCAGCGGCGCTGTTCGCGGCAAAAAGCTTGATACGCGGCCGCAGCTTGCGGATGAAATCGATGCCTCCCGCGCGGCTGGCAAGGTCTTCCCAAAGTCCGTTCTGTCCCGCACCCTCCACGACCATGACATCGACATCGGGGCGCGTCAGATCGCGAAAACCGCGGACGCGAAGCGGATTATCCTTGCGTACCAGAATTGTCGCCGGGCGATCATAAAGCGGGGTCACATCCGACTGATGCAACAGATCGGGCAGCGCACGCACGAACTCGGTCATCATCGTGTCGGACCCGCTGTAGATCAGATCGGCCTCGCGTCGCGCACGATCGATCCACTGCGGCGTCGGTCCGCTGACGATCTCCACCTTGGTCCCACTCTGCTGCTCGAACTGGTCAGCGGCGTCACGCATCGCCGGCGCCGGCCCGCCGGGACCAAAGACCCGTAATTGCGCCGACGCCGGCGCGGCGCCGAGCAGCAGGACGACTGCCACGTATAGGAGCGAACGTATCATTTGGCCTCGTTCTCGGGTGGCTTGAAATGGTTGAGAGGTATCTTCAGGAACGCACGGCCGCACGGTTCGGGATCGGGAAGTCTGCCGCCGCGGATGTTGACCTGCAGCGCAGCAAGCATCAGCTTGGGAAGCGGCAGTGTTGCATCGCGCGTGTCGCGCAGCTTGACGAAATCGACCTCGCTGCGATCGCCACCGACATGCACGTTCTTCGCTTTGTGTTCAGCGACGGTTGCACAGCACTGGACGTCGCGATCATCCTTTTCATAGTCGTGCCCGACGAACAGCGCCGTGTCGTCCGGCAAAGCCAGTAAGCGTTCAATACTTCGATACAATGAGAGCGAGCTACCGCCCGGAAAGTCCGCACGCGACGTGCCCATATCGGGCATCATCAGCGTATCGTGGACAAACGCTGCGCCATCAGTTGCATAGGTGATCGACGCCAGCGTGTGACCTGGCGAAAACAAAACGCGCATCTCGGTTTCACCGATCATGAAACTGTCGCCATCCCCGAATAGCCGATCCCATTGCGACCCATCAGTGGGGAAGTCCTGAAGGCAGTAGATGTCGCGCCAAAGTTTCTGGACCTCGACCACATTAGCGCCAATCGCGCGCGGGATACCCAGGGCATCCGCCAGATAGGGCGCCGACGAAAAATGATCGGCATGCGGATGCGTATCTAGGATCCAGTCGACGGTCACCTGCTGCTCCTTAACAAAGGCCAGCAAAGCATCCGCATTGCGTGTGGCGGTCGCGCCGGACATAGGATCGAAGTCGAGCACCGGGTCGATAATAGCCGCATGATTGGTCGCGCGATCGATCACGATATACTGCCAGCTGCCGGTCGGCTCGTCCCACAGCGCCGCGACTGAAATCTCGTTCAGCTCGAAGCGTCTCAACGCGTTTCTCCTTTCGAATCACACAATGATTGTAAGCGTGTTAGGTTGCAACCGCTGATGCGTGCCCCACCGGAGATCGGAAGTGAGCACTCGCGGTAGTTCAACCGTGTTTCCGTCTGCATTGGCGAAAAGATGAATCCCGTCCGTTCGCCTTGAGCAACCGGGTGATTGCTTGATCGCCGTGTACAGGGCCGCACGGGTTACTGCGCCGTACACGCTCCATTGGGTGCCGCAGGGGGCATGCTCGGCTTGCGCTCGTCTAGCATGGCAATGGCTGTCGCCGGATGGCCCAAAGCATCAGGGCCATTCCGCCAGCGATCATCGGGATACAGAGCCATTGCCCCATATGCAGCCCGGTTGAGCTCGTGAAGGCAATGAGTTGCTGGTCAGGCTCGCGAACATATTCGACGAGAAACCGGAACACACCATAGCCCAGAATAAACGCGCCGCTCAGCATGCCGGGACGCTGACGCGCATTGGTGAAACGGAACAGGGACCAGAGCAACAGGAACAGACACGGCCCTTCGAGCGCCGCTTCGTAGAGTTGGCTCGGATGGCGGGGATAGGGGCCGCCGCCGGGAAAGACGATGCCCCAGGGTAAAGTCGTTGGCCGCCCCCAAAGCTCGCCATTTACAAAATTCGCAAGGCGGCCAAGCAGCAGCCCGATCGGGGCGCACATCACGACATAGTCGATGATCCTAAGCCACCGCAGGCTATGGCTGCGCGCAAATATGATGATTGCGATCGCCACGCCGAACGCACCTCCATGGAAGGACATGCCGCCCGCCCAGAGCTGAAAGATTTTCCAGGGCTGCGCGACGTAGGTGCTCAAGTCGTAGAAGAGAACATAGGCAAGACGCCCGCCGATGATGATGCCCGCGGTCACCCATGTCACCAAGCCGTCAGCTTGTTCACGCGTCAACGGTGCGCCGTCTTCGGTGAGCAGCCGGATCAAATAGAGCCAGCCCAGTAAAATACCCGCAAGATAGGCGAGGCTGTACCAGCGCAGCGCGAACGGCCCGATTTGAACCAGCACAGGATTGAGATGCAGCGACGAAAAATAGATCGCGGTTTGGGCATGACCCGCGAGACTCATAGGATAGTCCATTCTAAGGGAAAAATGCTCCTTCGCATCTTCCTGACTCACGCTCAAACGGTATCCGCAGCATGCTCATGTTCCCATCGTCATCTGTCCAGCAGAACGGCACTCGGCGATATCCTGGATGAGTGAGCGTCTTTTGCGTCCCACAGAAATCGTTTCGGCCGCGCGACGTATTTTCCGGTCCAGTGAAGCCAGCTTCATTCTCCTGGCGGTCGGCATTGGCATAGGTGCGGGCCTGCTTGCAGCTTTGCTCGGCGCAACTGCGCATTTTTTCCAATCCACGCTCTACGGCCTCCATCTCGATGATCGCTTGAGCGGACTAGTGCACATCGCGCCAATGCGACTCCTGGCGCTGCCGTTGGGAGGCATGATGCTCGCAGGGATCGTTCTCCTTGTCCGCAATCACAAGCGGACAGCTATCGACGTTGTCGAGGCGAACGCCCTCCATGGCGGGCGCATACCTTTTCGCGACACGATGCTCGTATCCGGTCAGACATTGGTTTCCAACGGTTGCGGTGCATCGGTGGGGTTGGAGGCGGCTTATGCGCAAGCTGGAGGCGGCATCGCATCACTCATCGGCCAATGGTTGAACCTGCGGCGCAACGACCTGCGTGTTCTGGTGGGTGCAGGAGCCGGGGCCGCGATCGGTGCGGCGTTCGGCGCACCTCTGACTGGCGCCTTCTACGCTTTTGAAATCGTCATCGGCGCTTACACGCCGGCGAGCATCGCACCCGTGGTGGCAGCTACCTTGGCAGCGGTCGTAACCGCGCGCACGCTCGGCGCAACACCCTACCTCATTGCCGCGACCAGCAGCCAGAGCCTCGCGACAGTGGACTATCTGCTTTATGCCGTCCTGGGGCTCGTTTGCGCGGTAGTGGGCATCGCACTGATGCGCTTGGTATCTTTTGCAGAAGCCTCTGTCCGGCGTACCAA
Organism: Novosphingobium sp.; assembly: GCA_041639635.1. Lineage (GTDB taxonomy): Bacteria > Pseudomonadota > Alphaproteobacteria > Sphingomonadales > Sphingomonadaceae > Novosphingobium. The sequence goes on along the minus strand of JBEQBV010000017.1, from coordinate 23,785 downwards.
GCTTCCGGAATGGGCAAGGCCGATAGTGGGCGGCACGTTGCTTGTTCCGATCGCGCTGGCATCTCCCCACGCGCTTTCGGCTGGGCATGGAGCGCTGCATCTCACCATCGGTGGAGAACTGGCGATCGGCGCGCTTGCCCTAATTTTCTTGCTCAAATGCCTGGCCTCCGTGGTGTCTTTAGGATTCGGCTTTCGCGGCGGCCTGTTTTTTGCGTCACTTTTCCTGGGGGCCTTGCTCGGTCAGATTCTTACCCGGCTATGGATGCTGATCCCTGGCGTTGTCCCGTTATCGCCGGTGGATGCGGCGCTGGTCGGGATGGCCGCACTGGCTGTGGCGGTGGTCGGAGGGCCGATGACCATGTCCTTGCTGGTACTCGAGGCAACACATGATTTTGGCATCACGGCGGTGGTGCTTACGGCAACGCTGTGCTCGAGCGCCCTCGTCCGTGAACGCTTCGGCTATTCCTTCTCGACCTGGCGTCTGCACCTGCGCGGAGAAGTGATCCGAAGCGCCCGCGATATTGGCTGGATGCGTTCGTTGACGGCACGCAAGATGATGCGCGCTGCCCCGGCGACCGCACTGCCGACACTTTCGATGTCCGATTTCAGGCAGCAGTTCCCGTTGGGTTCGACCAGCCGAGTACTCCTGCAGGACCGATCAGGCCTCTACGCGGGCCTGGTGCCGACCGCGGCCGTCTTTGCAGATTTGGGCTCGGCGGAGCGGGCCATATCCGAGTTGGCCATCCTCCAGAATGTCGTGCTGTCACCTGAGATGTCGATCGCCTCAATCATGGAAGCATTCGACGTGAGTGGAGCCGACGATCTCGCCGTTGTCGATGAAGATCGACGGATTTTGGGTATGCTGACCGAAAAATACGTTCGCAAACGCTATGCTGACGAGATCGATCGTTCGCAGCGCGACCTTTATGGCGAAAACTGACTGCCTGTCGATGTCGCGCTGGCGATCAGGTCTTCAGCCAGAAGCGGAGAATCATCGATACCGCACCGAGCGCAACAACGCTGCCGGTCCAGATCAGCGCCATCCATCCCAGCCGCTTCCAAAAGGGCGTATACTTCATCAGTGATAGCCGTGCGTACCAACTTTGCCACGAAAGACCCAATAGGCCCATCCAGTATAGGCAAGGATGACCGGCATGATGATCGCAGTCCCCACCAACATGAATATCTGGCTCCGCTCAGGCGCAGCGGCATCCCATATGGTGATGCTGTCGGGCACGATGTAAGGAAACAGGCTGATGCCAAGTCCTGCAAATCCTAACGCGAACAGGGCCAGCGCAAGCAGGAACGGTGCAGCGGTGGCCCCGCCGCGCAGTTTGCGGAAAAACAGGAAAGCGACGATCCCGGTAAGCAGCGGCACTTGCGCCGTCGCCAGCACGCCGGGCATGTCGAACCAGCGCTTCCAATATTCGAACTGCAGGAACGGGGTGGCGGCACTGACCGCCGCCATCGCGACCAGCGTGCCTGCCCCCGCCCACAGCGCCAGCCGGCGGGCATGCGCCTCTGCGCTACCTTCGACTTTCCAGATCAGCCAGGCAGCGCCGAGCAGCGCGTAGCCGATGACCACCCCAGCCCCGGTCAACAGGCTGAACGGGGTCAACCAGTCGAGCCAGCCACCGGCATAGGCCTGGTTTTCGACTTGAACGCCTTGGAGGATCGCGCCCAGCGTCACGCCCTGCGCAAAGGCGGCTATGAACGAGCCCAGGCTGAACGCAATGTCCCATAGCGCACGGTGCCGTGGGTCGCGCCAGCGGAATTCAAAGGCCACGCCACGAAAAACCAGCCCCAAAAGCATCGCGATAATAAGTGGGTACGTCGCGGTCAGGACGACACCATAGGCGAGCGGGAAGGCAGCAAAGAGCCCGCCGCCGCCCAGCACCAGCCATGTCTCGTTGCCGTCCCACACTGGCGCGATCGAATTCATCGCCTGATCGCGCTCCTCCCCAACTTTGAAGCTCGGGAACAGGATGCCGATGCCTAGATCGAACCCGTCCATGACAACGTACATGAATACGGCGAAGGCGATGATGAAAGCCCAGACGACCGTCAAATCGACGTTGATGCCCATTCTGTTTACTCCGCCCCAGTCGCGATGGCCGGTGCAGGCGTAATACCCGCAGTGCGTACCGGCATATGCTCAGGCTCCGACTCATGCGGCCCGGCCGGCTTGTGCATCAGATGCAGGATGTACCATGCGCCCGCACCGAAGACTGCGAAATACACGATGACGAACGCGATCAGCGAGGCGGCAACCGCAGGCGCGGCGAGAGGCGACGCGCTTTGGGCCGTGAGCATGTGGCCATAAACGGTATAGGGTTGGCGCCCCACCTCCGTCGTGATCCACCCGGCAATCACTGCCACGAAGCCTGACGGCCCCATCAGCACGGCGGCGCGATGCAGCCACGACCAGTCGTAGAGACGTTTACGCATCCGCGCGACCAGGCTCCACAGACCAAGGCCCAGCATGGCAAAGCCGATGCCGACCATCACCCGGAAAGACCAGAAGATGACCGGCACGGGAGGCTCACGGTCATCGGGAATCGTATCGAGGCCGGCGAGCGGTGCGTTCAGATCATGCTTCAGGATCAGCGACGATGCCTTGGGAACCTCCACGGCATAATCGATGCGTTTCTCCGCGCTGTTGGGAATGCCGAACAGGATCAGCGGCGCACCGTCCGGGTGGCTCTCGTAATGCCCCTCCATGGCCATGACCTTGGCGGGCTGATGCTCCAGTGTGTTGAGGCCGTGCATGTCGCCAGCGAAAATCTGAATCGGCGCGACGATCGCAGCCATCCACATCGCCATGCTAAACATCTTCCGCGCATGCAGGTTCGCGCGGTCGCGCAGCAGATGCCAGGCGCCCACCGCACCGACTACAAAGGCAGTGGTCAGATAGGCGGCTATCACCGTATGGACGAGCCGGTAGGGGAAGCTGGGGTTGAAGATGATCGCCAGCCAGGATTCCCCTGGCAGGAAACGGCCATCGGGTGACATCTCGAAGCCGGTCGGCGTCTGCATCCAGCTGTTCACCGACAGGATCCAGAAGGCCGAAATGAACGTGCCGAGCGCCACCATGCAGGTAGCGGCGAAATGCAGGCCTTTGCCCACCTTGGACATGCCGAACAGCATGACGCCGAGAAAGCCGGCCTCCAGGAAGAAGGCGGTGAGCACTTCATAGGCCATCAGCGGCCCGATCACCGGCCCTGCCTTTGTCGAGAAAACCGACCAGTTCGTGCCGAACTGATAAGACATGACGATGCCCGATACGACGCCCATGGCGAAAGCGATGGCAAAGATCTTCACCCAGTAGCGGAACAGGTCGAGATAGATGTCCCGTCCGGTTTTCAGCCACAGTCCTTCCAGGACCATCAGATAGCTGGCAAGGCCGATTGAAAATGCCGGAAAAATGAAGTGGAAGCTGACCGTGAACCCGAACTGAATTCGGGCGAGCAGCAGAGCATCGAGGCCGTCGAACATCTTTAGTCTTCCGGTAAAGCTGCGCGCTGTGCGCGCCGCCAGCGATTGAATGTCTTTTCCGATATACCGATTTGCCGGCAACTGGCGCAAACGCCCTGACCGGAGGCGATCAAGGCGGCAATCGCCTGACAGCGGCGTTCCTTGTCGGGGATCGTGGTCACAGGGCCGCCGCGCTCTTCCAGAGCATATAGGCCGCAACGACGAAGATCAGCACCGCAAACACGGTTGTCAGCGTGCCAGTGCCAGATAGCCGCTTGGCGGCGATTGTGCCGATGAACCCGCCAGCGATGCCACCAGTGATGAACACGCCAGCCAGCACCCAGTCGATCAGCCCGGAAAATGCGTAGTTGGCGGCTGTCGTCAAGCCGAACGCCGTTACCGCGACGAGACTGGTTCCGACCGCGTTGATGATCGGCATGCTGGTCGATGCAACGAGGCCGGGGACGATCAGGAAACCGCCACCGATGCCGAAGAAGCCCGAGAAGATGCCGGTGCCGAGACCATAACCCAGAACTTTGGGCGCATTCTCACGATTACATTGGGCACCCGGGATGCCCAGCGCTTTGCGCCCGCGCAGCATCAGTATGCCGACGACGATCATCACCAGAGCGAACAGGAACAGCAGCTTCTGCCCGTCGAACGCCTTGCCGACCGTCGACCCGCCCAGCGCGCCAAGGACGCCTGCAGCCGCATACATGCCGCCGCAGCGCCATTTGACCGTATGCTCGCGTGCATGGCTGGCCAGCCCCGTCGCGGCGTTGACGGCGACCGCCAGCGCCGACGTGCCAATCGCGACATGCGGACTGGAGACACCGACCAGATAGACCATCAGTGGCACGGCGAGGATCGAGCCGCCGCCCCCAACCAGTCCCAGCGAGAAGCCGACCAGCGAGCCAGATAGCAGGCCCAGCACGTATTGCAGGGGTTCGAGCATGGTGATCACGCCGCCTGACGCGCGCGTTCGATCGGTTGCGGCTTCACCAGCCACTCATGACCCTTGAGCATGCCGTTCCAATAAATCCACGGCAACGCCTCGGACTTTAGCAGCCAGGACAGCCTGGCAGGCTGCGTTCCATCGATCAGCCATTTTGGGAAGCTGGGCAGGAGCTTGCCACCATAGCCGAACTCGGCGAGCACGATCTTGCCCTTCTCCACAGTGAGGGGGCACGAGCCATAGCCGTCATAGCCGGCAACCGGCTCGCCACCCTTCAGCATTGCGAGCAGATTGACCGCCACGATCGGCGCCTGTTTGCGCGCCGCAGCGGCGGTCTTGGCATTGGGCGTGGAGCCACCATCGCCAAGACCGAAGATATTGGGATAACGGACGTGCCGCATCGTCACCTGATCGACCTCGACATAGCCTGCCTTGTCCGCCAGCGGGCTGTCGGCAACGAAGCGCGGCGCGATCTGGGGCGGGGTCACATGCATCATGTCGAACGCGCGCGTCACTTCGCCCGTCTTTTCGCGAAAGGTCGCGGTCTTTGCCGCGCCGTCGACCGCGATCAGGGTGGATTCGAAATTGAGGTCGATGCCGTACCGCTCGACATAGCCCATCAGCGCGGGGACATAGTCCTTCACGCCGAACAGTACGCCGCCCGCATTGTGGAAGGCAACATCAATGTTGTTCAGGACGCCGCGTTCCAGCCAGTTGTCGCACGACAGGTACATCGCCTTCTGTGGCGCGCCGGCGCATTTGATGGGCATCGGCGGCTGGGTGAACAGCGCAACGCCTTCCCGCAGATTGCGTACCAGCTCCCAGGTATAGGGCGCTGTGTCGTAGCGATAATTGGACGTAACGCCGTTCTGGCCCAGCGTTGCCGCCAGCCCGTCGATCGCGTCCCAGTCCAGCACATTGCCCGGCGCGACAACCAACGCGCGATAGCCAATCGCGCGGCCATTGGCTGTCGTCACCTGATCCTGTTCGGGCTGAAAGCTTTGCGCGGTTTCCCTGATCCAGGTGGCACCCTTGGGCATCACCGACGCCATCGAATGGCAGGTTGATTTCGGTTCGAACACACCTGCACCGACCATCGTCCAGCCAGGCTGGTAATAATGTTCGGTACGCGGTTCGATGATCGCCACCGAAAGCTTGGGATCCCGCTTGAGAATCGATGCCGCCGTCGCGATGCCGCCTGCACCCCCGCCGACAATGACAACGTCATAGCGGGCGGCGGGGCGATCGGCCGCGGGGACATCCGGGCTACTGGTCGATGCGGCCTCGATCCGACCGCGCAATTGCGACAGGTCATAGCCAGCCGCATTTGCCGCGCCCAGGATGGCTGCGGTCGGGCGCGATCCAGCCTGGGACAATGCCCAAAGCGTCGTGGCACGGGTGCCGGTCCTGCAGAAAGCGAGAGTGGGGCCATCGGCAGATGCCAGCGCATCGCCAAAGGCCATAACCGATGCGTCGTCGAAATTGCCACCGCTGATGGGAATATAACGATAGGCAATGTCGAGCGCGTCAGCCTTTGCCTTCAGGTCGGCTGAGAGAGGTTGGCCGGGCTCTTCGCCATCAGGCCGATTGTTGATGATCAGACGGACGCCAGCAGATGCGGCCTGGTCAATGTCTTCCGGGGTAATCTGGCCACAAACGAGCAGCTTTTCGTCGAGCTTATGGGGATTCATCGAACCTCTCCTTTTTAAGTTCAGGCGTGGACCGGCGTTCGCGGTCCCGACGGGCGATCAAGCGCCCACACGATCGCGAAGCCGACCGCCATCGCAGCAGTAAAGACGGCGGCTGCCGGAGGGTTTATGGCAAAGGCGGCCAGCGCCGGGCCGGGGCACAATCCGCCAAGCCCCCAACCGATGCCGAACAGGCCAGACCCGCCGAGCAGGCGTGGCGTGATTGGATCGGTGTCGGGCAGATGAAAATCGGCATCGGCAACAGGCGCCGCCATCCGCCGCTGAATCAGCCAGGCGATCGCCATCGGGATCATCGCGCCACCCATCACAAAGGCAAGGGTGGGATCCCAGGCACCAAACAGGTCGAGGAACCCGCGGACCCGCACGGGATCCAGCATGCCCGACACGGAGAGGCCCGCGCCGAACAACAGGCCGGAGGCAAGGCCGATCACGCCGCGCATCACCAGCCACCTCCAACAGCATTCACGATTGCCACGGTCGCGAAGCCGGTCGCCATGAAGGTGAATGTCGCAACGATGGATCGCTTCGACAGGCGCGACATGCCGCATACGCCGTGACCGGACGTGCAGCCCGACCCGAGCCGCGTGCCGATGCCGACGATCAGCCCGGCAACGGCGAGCGTCGCCATGCTCATGGGGAAGCGTGACAGGATCGGCCCCGCCAGCCATGTGACGAGTGCTGCACCAAGCGGCAGGCCGATGATGAAGGCCAGCGCGAGCATGCGCGGTGCGCCACCGCCCAGCCCGATCGCCCGCGCCGCCATGCCGCTGACGCCGGCGATGCGGCCCGCGCCCAACAGCATGATGGCAGCCGCCACGCCGATCATCAGGCCACCGATCAGCCCCTGCAGCGGCATCGCATGATCAGGCATCACAGCACGTCCAGCGGCAGCTTGAGGTAGCGCGTGCCGTTATCCTCCGGCTCCGGTAGGTGCCCGCCGCGCATATTCACCTGTATCGAGGGAAGGATGAGCCGTGGCATCCCCAGCGTCGCGTCACGCCGCGTGCGCATCTCGACAAATTCGTCCTCGCCCACGCCTTCATGGACGTGGACATTGGAATCGCGTTCCTGGCCGATGGTGGTTTCCCACACAAAGTCGTCACGGCCCGGCGCTTTGTAATCATGGCAAAGGAAAGTGCGCGTCTCACGGGGCAAATCCATCAGGCGGCGGATAGAGCGATAGAGCATCCGCGCATCGCCGCCGGGGAAATCCGCGCGGGCGGTGCCATAGTCCGGCATGAACAGCGTATCGCCGGTGAACACTGCGTCGCCGATGACATAGGCCAGGTCCGCAGGCGTATGCCCCGGCACGTGCAACGCGACCGCAGGAATCGACCCGATCGCGAACCTGTCGCCGTCATCGAACAGATGGTCGAACTGCGAACCGTCACGCTCGAACTGCGTGCCCTCGTTGAAGATCTTGCCAAACACGCTCTGGACTGTCGTGATCGCGCGGCCGATGGCGAGCTTGCCGCCGAGCTTTTCCTGAAGGAACGGCGCGGCAGACAGATGATCTGCATGAGCATGCGTTTCCAGCAGCCATTCGACCTTCAAGCCTTCGATCTCGACATAGTCGATGAGCGCCTGGGCAGAGCCGTGCTCGGTGCGGCCTGATGCAGCATCGAAATCGAGCACGCTGTCGATAATCGCTGCGGCGCGGGTTACCGGATCATGCACCACATAGCTTGCAGTGAATGTCGGCTCGTCAAAGAACGAGCGCACAACCGGCACAGGTACTTCGCCGGCGCGGGTGTCCGTTACAATCTGCGTTGCGAGCATGAGCGGCTCATCAGGGTGGTGCATCTCGACTCTCCAAACTTTCTCACTTACACGGTTCAAATAATCGAGTATTATGGTTGCGTCAACCGACGAGATTGATGACAATGTCGATCAGCATGAATGAAAGGTTCGATTTGGCTCCTGAACTCCCCTCCTGTTCCGCGTTGCGCCTTGGCGAGGAAGCGCCGGATTTCACCGCCCGCTCGACCCGTGGCCCGGTGTCACTTTCGGATTTCCGAGGGCGCTGGCTTGCGCTCTTTTCGCACCCGGCGGATTTCACGCCGGTCTGCACCAGCGAGTTTGTGTCGATCGCGCGCGCGCATGACCGGTTTGCGGCGTTGGGGTGCGAACTGATGGCACTGTCGGTCGACAGCCTGTTTTCCCACCTCGCCTGGATCCGCGCGATCCGCGATCGGTTCGATGTCGTCGTGGACTTCCCGATCATCGAAGATCCGACGCTGGAGATCGCGCGCGCCTATGGCATGGTCGGCCCAAACGCGATGGATGCCAGCGCGGTGCGGACGACCTATTTCCTCGATCCGGACGGGATATTGCGGGCCTCGACCTGCTATCCAGCCAGCGTCGGTCGATCCGTGGAGGAGATGCTGCGCCTCGTTGCCGCGCTTCAACGTGTCCATGATGGATCGGCTCTGGCACCGGAAGGCTGGATGCCAGGCAGTGATCTGCTCGCGGTCCCGAGCCATGACGTCGCCGACGTGCTGGCCGCTCCTGCCGGCACCGACTGGTTCTACACGCCGATCAAGGATCAGGCATGATGGCGGATATTGCGACGCTTGATCTCGAGGCCGCGGCGGATCTGCTTCGGGCGCTTGCACATCCGGTGCGGCTCTCCCTGCTGCGCACCCTCATAGATGGCGAGCGCTCGGTCGGCGAGATCGAACACTTAGCCAATGTGGTGCAGCCCGGCCTCAGCCAACAGCTCGGTGTTCTGCGAAAGGCCGACCTTGTGCACACACGACGCGAGGCAAAGCTGGTTTTCTATCGCATCAACCAGGCCCGTATCGCTGAAGTCAGCGCCTTGCTTGATGCCTATGCGGGGACGGTAGCCATATCCCGTGCAGACGCGGTCGCGGCCCGACTGCAGGCCGGCGGCGGCGCGGCCATGTTCGCTCGGATCGCGCCACGTAAATGATGCTGCGAGGCTGTAGAGCCTCGCAGCATCAAACTCTCAGTCCACCAATACGGTGCGCAGATAAGGGCGATGCTCGGTCCAGCCCTGGGGGAAGAGGGCGCGTGCCTCGTCATCCTTGATCGAGGGAGGAATGATCACTTCCTTACCCTTCTGCCAGTCTGCCGGAGTTGCGATACGCTTGGCGTCGCCGAGTTGAAGCGCATCGATAACCCGCAATATCTCGTCGAAGTTACGTCCCACGCTCATCGGGTAGGTCATTGTCAGCCGAATCTTCTTTTTTGGATCGATGATGAAGACCGATCGCACCGCTGCGGTCGCGCTCTGATCGGGGTGGATCATGTCATACATCTTGGCGATCGACAGATCCGCGTCAGCGACGATGGGGAAAGTCAGGTTGGTGTTCTGGGTGTCGTTAACATCCTCGATCCATTTGCGGTGCTCGTCGGCAGTGTCGGTCGACAGGCCGAGCGGTTTGACGTTGCGGGCCTCGAACTGATCGGCAAGCTGGGCTGTGCGGCCCATCTCGGTCGTGCAGACCGGCGTGAAATCGGCCGGGTGGCTGAAGAAGAAGACCCAGGAGTCGCCAGCCCATTCATGCAGGCTGATGGGGCCGTTCTGGGTGTCGACGGTGAAATCGGGTGCGGTGTCGCCAATGTGCAGGGTCATGTCGGGTCCTTTCAGGATTGCGATAACAGACACCTACCGCAAGATACCGAAAGCAACCAGCACAATATATAACTTTCTGTGATCGTGTATATGAATGATGCGCATCATATGAGTTCAGTGCTTGAGCTTTCTGGGCCATTGGCCCCAAGCCATGGTCTCGCAAGCCTTCGACGCAGAGCGTCAATCGCCGAGATAGGCAGTTTACGCCGGTTGGCGCCGAATTTCGCTGGAACACCTTGGGCAGTAATGAAAGCGGCGGTGTAGCGAGCAGATTCCTCAATCGGAGCGCCGTCGATATATAGTCGGTCAATACGGCGGCCTTTATCGTTCTCCGCCTTGAAGACGAGCCGCACGCCGCGCATCCTTTTAATGTAGCCGCCCATCTGCTCATACGGATCCGACGCAAAGGTTCGCTCGAGATTTTCCTCCAGCATTTCGCGGATTTCCGAGCCGGTAACGTCCACAACCGAAACAGGTGGGTCCACCGGCACCATGTTCCAAAGGTCGTTCATCGTGATCGGTCCAGGCGCGATCGGTGCGCCGTAACGCCAGCCATTGGAAAAGGCGATCGGCGTTCCCGCTGCCTCGGCAACGGCTTCGAGCAACAGGTCGTCCATCGGGCTGTTGAGCATCGCATACCGATGCAGGGCGACGTCCGTGTGCCCGACGACCTCGCTCATCGACTGCCTTTCGCTTGCGAGAGCCGCGGCGACAGCATCCGCCAGGCCCGGATCGCTCGCGACGCTGTCATCGACAGGTATCAGGCGATGGCGCCAGCCCTGAATGCCATTTTCCGAAACATCCAGATCGAGCCGCCCGATATAGGAGCCATGACAGCCAGACTGGAAAATGATCGCCCCATTGACGACGACGGCGTTTTCCATGCGGTTATGGGTGTGACCGCTGACGATCACGTCAATTCCGGCCACGTCCTTGGCCAGTTGCACATCCTGCGGAAAACCGAGGTGGGACAGGACCACAATCAGATCGGCATCCTGCCGCAGCCGCGCAATATGGCCGGGCAGTTCGGCATTGCCCGTGACAAAGCGAAGCCCCTTGCTGAAAGATGGCGGCATCGTCTTGTCCACAATCGGGCAGGCGAGGCCGACAATGCCTACCCGCACCCCGTTGCGTTCGATGATGGTCGAGGGCGGTATAAACAGTTCGCTACTGTCTTCGCAAAAGATATTCGCGGCGAGCATAGGGTGGGCCAGCTCGCTCGATATCTCAGCCACACGTTCCGGGCCATAGGCGAACTCCCAGTGTAGCGTCATCGCGTCGAAGCCCAGCGCGTTGATCAGTGGCACCATCGCCCGTGCCCGATCCTGCACGGCAAAATGGGTGCCGTGGAACGTGTCGCCATTATCCAGCGCGATCACTCCGCCGGGATTTTCCTGCCGTGCCTGATCGAACAGAGTCTTGATTCGCGCAAGTCCACCCATCTGCGCGAACTGGAAATCGCCATGCGCATCGCGCCGCAGTTCGGAATGGGGCTCCACATAGCCGTGCAAATCGTTAAGTTGCAGAATGGTAAGGTTTGTCATGGCAGCTCAAAGCCCTTCCGCGATCAGCGCTGCGGCATCCAGTCCCCATGCGGGCACTTTGCCATCTGCGGCAAAAAACATGTCGCGATATCGCATTTTCAGGAAATAGGGCACGCGTCCCATCTTCAGTGTTTGGCGGTCACCGCCGAACCAGCTGTTGGAATGTATCCAGAACGCCTTACCATCGCCCATATCGCCGATGCACAGCACCTCGGGCTTCAGCGGAACGTCAGCCTTTTCCGCGTCCGCGGTGCCGAAAATCTTGCCAAGTTGAAGCCCGATGATGTCTGATTGCTGATGTCCGATGGCGCCCAATTTTGGCACCGTAACAGCGGCGCAATCGCCACAGGCGAACACTTCGGGGTGGTCAGGGTTGCGCATCAGCAGGTCGGTTTTGATGAACCCTTCGGAATCGCTGACAAGCAGGCCTTTGACAAAGTCGTGCGGCACCCAGTCGGGGAAAATGATCTTCACCTCTGCCGGCAGGGTGCGGCCATCGGCAAACTCGATGGCGTCGGCCGTCAGTCGCGTGATGTCCTGCGTGTTGTTCCAGTAGTTGAAGCCCATCTTGGTCGCGAGTGTCAGGAGTTGTTTGACGACATCCTCGCCTGCGTCTTCCGCGATCATGGGGGCTGGCGTAAAGACAGTGACGTTTTCGGGGCCGCCAAGTTTCCGATCCTTGAGCCAGGTCGCCATCGACATCATGACCTCGACGGGAGGCCCTTCACAGGCGGCAAGCGCCCGCGGGATCGATCCGCCGGGATAGGGTTCCAGACCGTCAGCTCCGTCCCCTTGGTGGAACCTTGCCGATCCGATCGCGATCGGGCCGCCTGCGTAGCGGGTGTTGAGGTAGCGGCGCAGCTTTTCCCCATGATACAGGTCGCTGACAGTGTGGCCATGCTCGGCGAAACCCTCGGTCCGATCATAGGCAAGCCGGGCACCAAGTGCGAAGATGACATAATCATAATGTTCGACATGATCTTCGGCGCCACCCCGTTCTGCGGGCCTGAAGGTTACATTGCGCGCTGCAATGTCGACAGCAGTGACTTCCCCATGGATAAAATCGATGTCATCCTTTGCCAGAATGGGCACCAGATCCATCCGCTGGTGCAGCGCTGGGTTGCGATCTTCGAACACGTCAGCCGCGATGTTGGGAATGAACAGCAGATAGCTTTTGCGATCGATTACGGTGATGCGCGCCTTGTCCCCCACATGTTGTCGCAATCTTTGCGCGCAGGCCAGCCCCGCAAAATTTCCGCCAAGAATGAGGATATGGGGGCGACCATCATAGTGTGGCATAGTAATCTCCTTGGCCGTCGCGGGCAGCAAAACGGAAGTAAAACGAACAGTCGCGCGCGCGTTCCAACTTGGCAGGATAGCCACGCACCTTAAGGCATCCTTACCACTTGGCGATGCGGATGGATGCGTGCGGCTTGGCAGCGAAATTACCGCCCTCGCATAAGCCTGCCTTAAGCTGGCCCGGCTTTTGACCTTCCGGACGGGAGGTCCACCATCATGATCAATTCATCACGGCGCGGCGAACGATGATCGCGCTGGTACGCACGGCACTGACAAAACCGCTCACGTTCATCGTGATGGCCATAATGATTTTCGGCATCGGAGTGCTGTCTATCCTGCGCATGCCGGTCGATATTTTTCCGCGCATCGGGGTGCCAGTCATCGCCACAGCCTGGACCTATACGGGTCTGTCCCCGCAGGACATGGCCGGGCGCATCGTCACGCCGTACGAACGGGTGTTGACCAGCGCGGTCAACGATATTCAGCGGATCGAAAGCCAGTCCCTGAACGGGGTGGCGGTGGTGAAGATCTATTTCCAGCCGGGCGTGGATATCCGCACCGCCACGGCGCAGGTCACGTCCATTTCGCAAACCGTGCTGCGCCAGTTGCCGCCCGGCATCACCCCGCCGATGATCGTCAATTACGATGCTTCCACCGTGCCGATCCTGCAACTGGCCCTGTCCGGAGAGGGGTTGAGCGAACAGCAGCTGTTCGATCTGGGCCTGAACCAGATCAGACCGCAAATGGTCACCGTGCCCGGCGTTGCCATGCCGTTTCCATCGGGCGGGAAGCAGCGGCAGATGCAGATCGACGTCGATCCCGCAGCGCTGCAGGCGCGCGGGCTTTCGGCGCAGGACGTCGCGGAGGCGCTGGCCGCGCAGACACAGATCAGCCCGGTCGGCTTCGCCAAGATGGGCGATATGCAATATAATATCCGCCTGAACAATGCCCCTGCATCGGTCGATCAACTGAACAATCTGCCGGTGAAGGTGGTGGATGGCGCCACCATTTTGATGCGAGATATCGCACAGGTCCGCGACGGGTCCGCCCCTCAGATCAATGTTGTTCATGTTGATGGTCAGCGATCCGCACTGATGACCGTGTTGAAAAGCGGCAGCGCATCCACTCTCGCCATCGTGGACGGGATCAAGGAGCGCCTGCCGCTGGTGCTGGCTGGCCTGCCCGGCACATTGAAAGTGACAGCCATCGGCGATCAGTCAGAACTGGTGAAGGCGGCGGTATCTTCCGTGGTGATGGAAGGCGCGCTGGCTGCCCTGCTGACCTCGTTGATGATCCTGCTGTTCCTTGGATCATGGCGATCGACAATCATCATCGTCACTGCCATTCCTCTTGCGATCCTGGGTTCCATTGCCGGTTTGGGCGCAGTGGGCCACACACTGAACCTCATGACGCTGAGCGGGCTGGTGCTGGCGATCGGCATTCTGGTGGACGATGCCACTGTCACGATCGAAAACATCAACTGGCATCTTGAACAAGGCAAGAGCGTGATCGCTGCCATCCTGGATGGTGCGGCACAGATCGTGAAACCTGCGCTGGTCGCGCTGCTGAGCATCTGCATCGTTTTCGTGCCGATGTTCTTTCTGCCCGGCATTGCGGGCTTCCTGTTCGTGCCGCTGGCGCTGGCGGTGATATTCGCCTTGCTCACGTCCTTCGTGCTCGCCCGCACGCTGGTGCCGACCATGGCGATGTTCCTGCTGCGCCCGCATGATGAAGGAGCAAAGACCCGCCCGACTCGCAATATATTCGTTCGTTTTCAGCGCGGGTTTGACCAGCGGTTCGAACGGATGCGTGCCCGTTATGGCCAGTTGCTGCGCCGCGTGTTGGATGTTCGCCGCGGCTTTGCCATGGTCTTTCTAGGCGTCATGCTTCTGTCGTTGGCACTAGTGCCGCTGCTGGGGCGCGACTTTTTCCCGGCGGTAGATTCCGGCCAGATCGCCCTGCACGTGCGGACGCCTGCCGGCACGCGGATCGAACAAAGCTCCGCGACTTTCGCGCAGGTGCAGCGGCAGATTCGCCGCGTGATCCCCGATGCGGAAATCGAAACAGTGGTCGACAACATCGGCATCTCGCTGGCGCCGCTGAATAATATCTATGCCAACTCCGGCACGGTCGGGACCAATGAAGGAGATATCCTGATTACCTTGGCGGAAGTGCACGGCGATACCGATGGCTATGTCCGTGCGCTGCGACATCAACTGCCACTCAGCTTCCCTGGTGTGGATTTCGCCTTCCTGCCTGCGGACATGACCAGCCAGATCCTGAACTTTGGATCGCCTGCCCCCATCGATGTCCAGATACGTGGGCGCAACATCCCGGAAAATCAGCAATATGCGCAAAAGCTGCTGAAGCGCCTGCGGCAGATCCCGGGGCTGGCCGATGCGCGCATTCAGCAATCGACCCGCTATCCGCAGTTGAATATCGATGTCGACCGGGCACGCATCGCGCAATATGGCCTCAGCCAGCGTGATGTGACGTCCAGCCTAGCCACGGCGCTCGCCGGTACGGCGCAAAGCTCGCCCGTATTCTATCTCAACCCGGAAAACGGCGTGTCCTATCCTGTCGTGGCGCAGTTGCCGGAACGGGACGTAGGCTCCGTGGCCGAACTGGCCGCACTGCCGGTGGCGGGCGGTGCCAATGCCGCATCGCAGACGTTGGGCGGTCTTGGGCAGATTACGCGCAGCAACACCCTGTCCGTCGTCAGCAAATATGACATTCAGCCGGTCATCAACATCTATGCCACCACGCAAGGGCGTGATCTGGGTGCCGTTGCGACCGACGTGAACGCCGCCATCGCCGCGCTGAGAAAGGATCTGCCGAAAGCATCCACCATCACCCTTCGCGGCCAATATGAAACGATGAACATAGCCTTCACCGGCCTCGCATTCGGCCTGATCGCGGCGATCGTGCTGATCTATCTGGTGATCGTGGTGAACTTCCAGAACTGGATCGATCCGCTTGTAATCATCGGCGCGTTGCCCGCCGCATTGGCAGGCATTGCGTGGATGCTGTTCCTGACCGGCACCACTTTATCCGTACCGGCACTGATCGGCGCGATCATGGCAATGGGCGTATCCACCGCCAATGCCATCCTCGTCGTCAGTTTCGCGCGCGAAAGGCTGGCGGAAACGGGCAATGCTGCAAAGGCCGCACTGGAAGCGGGCATGGTTCGCCTGCGCCCGGTGCTGATGACCGCGCTGGTAATGATCATCGGCATGTCGCCCATGGCGCTGGCCCTGGGCGAGGGGGCGGAACAGAACGCGCCGCTGGGCCGTGCGGTGATCGGCGGTTTGGCGTTTGCCACAATCGCCACGCTGGTGCTGGTGCCCGCCCTGTTCGCGCTGGCCCACCGCAAGGGCGCCCCGAAAACCCGCACTATCGAACTGGAACCGAGCCATGTCTGATCCCACCCCATCACGGACTTCATCGCGAAAGGGCCGCCTTTACGGTGCGGCGGCAGCTGTTGGCGTAGCGCTGCTGGTAGGTGGCGGCATCGTTGCCCGCAATGCGGACCATACCGAACAAGCGGAATTCGCCCGCGCCAATGCCTTGCCGACCGTCAATGTCGTGCACCCACAACCGGCGGAAGCAGGCGCCATTCGTCTGCCCGGCATGTTGGAACCAGATAACGAAGCCGCAATCCATGCTCGCGCCAGCGGCTATGTGGCGCAGCGACTGGTCGATATTGGCGATCATGTGCGTGCGGGGCAGGTTCTGGCCGTGCTGGACGCGCCGGAGGTGAAACAACAACTGGCACAGGCGCAAGCGGACCTGCGCACGGCAGAAGCCAACCGGGGACTGGCGCAAACTACGGCCGTACGTTGGGACGCGCTGCGGGCGAAGGACGCGGTATCGCAACAGGAAACCGATGAAAAGAGCGGGCGGCTAGCGGCTGCAACGGCCCTTGCCAGTTCGGCCCGTGCCAATGTCGAACGATTGCGCGCCACGCTCGGCTTCAGCCGCGTTGTGGCACCTTTTGCAGGCCGGGTGACCAGCCGCAACGCTGAAATCGGCGCCCTGGTGAATGCGGGCAACGGCGCGGCCAGCCCCCTGTTCACCATTGCAGATGACCGCCGACTGCGCCTGCGCGTCCGTGTGCCCCAGGCCTTGTCAGGACAGCTGACGCGGGGCGTGGTGGCCAGTCTGACCGTGCCGGAATATCCGGGCGAGAGTTTCGACGCCGTACTGGCACGCACAGCAGGTGCGGTGGACCGGGCCTCGGGCACGGTGTTGGCCGAGTTCGAGGTGAACAATGCAGGCCAGCGGCTTAAGCCGGGCGGCTACGCTGAAGTGGCCATCCCGATGGCGGCAGGAACCGCCGTAACGCTACCCGCCAGCGCGCTGATTGTCACACCGAAGGGAACGATGGTGGGGCTGGTCGATCGCGAAGGGCGCGTCACGATGCGCCTGGTTATGATCGGACGGGACGATGGCGCCAGCGTGCAGATCGCTTCCGGCCTAACGCCGCAGGCCCGCGTGATCGCCACTCCTCCAGAAGCGCTGGCACAAGGCGATCGGGTTCGCATCGTCCGCAACCGGGGGAAAGGTACTGCCAATGCGCAGAATTAACCTCGCCGCGCCCGCCCTGCTGTTGATGGCGGGCTGTTCCATGGCGCCGCCACTCAATATTCCGGCCACGCCGGTGGCGGAAAGTTACAAATATGGCGCACGGTGGCAGGATGCCGCGCCGGCGGACCGGCAGCCGCGAGGGCAATGGTGGCGTGATTTCGACGACCCTGTACTGGACGACCTGATCGCGCGGGCGGACGAGGGCAGCCCAAGCCTTGCCGCAGCAGTAGCCCGACTTGACCGCGCGCGGGCGAAGGCGCGCCTTGCGGGGTCGGATCTTGTGCCCACGCTGGATGCCCGCACGGCCATTTCGCGCGAACGGCTTTCCGCTGGACGGCCCATCGGTCCCGGCGTTCCGATAACGGCGGACCAGTATATTCTGGGTGGTGCGCTGAACTATGAAATCGACCTGTGGGGCCGGGTGCGCGACAGCGTAAGGGC
This sequence comes from Novosphingobium sp., assembly GCA_041639635.1. Taxonomy (GTDB): domain Bacteria; phylum Pseudomonadota; class Alphaproteobacteria; order Sphingomonadales; family Sphingomonadaceae; genus Novosphingobium. Next base: position 6,178 of record JBEQBV010000017.1, on the reverse strand, counting down.
TAGCGAAGCGGACGCGGGAGTCGAAGCGGCCAGTCTCGCCTCCGTCCGCCTCAGCCTTCATGGCGCGCTGGCGGATGCCTATTTCCAGTTGCGTGGACTTGACCGGGCAGGTGCCCTGCTGCGCCGCACAGTGGACGCTTACGAAGCGTCAGACGAACTGATCCGCATCCGCCATGAAGGCGGCATCGCATCGGGCGTGGATCGCAGCCGATCGCAGACGCAACTGGCCAATGCTCAGGCGCTGTTCCGGCAGATCGCCGCGCGCCGGGCAACGCTGGAAAACCGCATCGCAACACTGATTGGCATGATACCCGGGCAATTTGCCGTTGCCCCCGCCGATAGCATTGGGGCTTTGCCCACCATTGCGCCGGGCCTGCCATCCACCCTGCTCGAACGGCGACCTGACATTGCCGGAGCACAGCGGCGACTGATCGCTGCCAATGCCCGCATCGGCGTGGCGAAGGCGGCCCGGTTCCCCCGCATCGATCTGGCATTGACGGGTGGTTTTCAGGCCAGTGGTGCGCCCCTTGTCAGCGCCCCAACCGGATATTGGGCGCTGGGACCATTGTCGGCCGTGCTCAACCTGTTTGATGGCGGGCGGCAGCGGGCGCGGGTTGCCGTCAGCGAGGCGGAATACAACATCCTCGCCGCCAATTACCGCGAAACAGTGCTGAATGCCTTCCAGGAGGTAGAGGTTTCGCTGGCCAGTAACGCGGCGCTGGCGGCCGAGGAAGCCGACCGGCGGCGGGCCGCGCAGGCCGCTGCGCGCGGGGAAGAACTGGCGTTGGACCGTTATCGCGATGGCGCGGCGGACTATCTGGAAGTCGTTACCGCACAAACTGCCTCCCTGGCTGCGCAACAGGCCTTCATCACTGTGCAGACAGCGCGGCAACGGGCTGCGATCACCCTTGTTCGCGCTCTTGGCGGCGGGACGCAGGACAGGGTCGAACCGGCCGGTGGCTGATACGGATCCGGCTGAGGCTAGCCGGGCTGCAGCGCAACGAGATCGATTAGTGCGGACATCCCGCCATGGCCGCTGCCTTCGCGAATATCCGCATCGTAGCTTTGCAGGGAAACAATATCCCACCCGGCAAAGGCTTCGCGCAGCATGCTTTCGCTATAGAGGTTGTCCTCCACTTTCGGCCCGCCGGTGCCATATTCCAGCTGTTCCGGGCGATAGCCCTCCAGCAGCAGAATGCCACCGGGCCGCAAAGTTCTGGCAAACCCGGCGAACATGTTGGTCCGCAACATGGGGTCGGCAAATTGCACGAAGATCGCCACGACCGCGTCAAATGCAGCCTCTGGCCAGTCGTAGTCGGCCAGATCGACCTGCTGCAGCGTCAAGGAAACGCCACGCTGCTGCGCCAGCCTGCGCGCCTTCGCGATTCCGGCGGCGGATATGTCGGTTGAGGTAACGTCCAGGCCCTGTTCGGCCAGATAGACCCCATTGCGCCCTTCCCCATCGGCCACCGCCAGCACCCGCCCGCCTTGCGGCAAACGGCCCGCTTCACGGCGCACAAATGCATTGGGCTCGGTTCCGAAGACATAGTCTTCCGAAGCGAAGCGACTGTCCCAGAATGCGGCTGAATCCATGCGATCAGTCATGCGCTGCCTTCCATGCTCCCATCGAACCAAGATAGATGTCGAGCTTTTCAAAACCGCGGCTGGCCAGCCACCCTGCGGCGACCGTCGCGCGCATGCCGCTGGCGCACATCAGGGTGTAATGCCGCTTCTTGTCCAGTTCGTGCCAACGGTCGTTAAGCTGGCCAACATAGATATGGTGCGATCCGTCGATGGCAGATTTGGCCCGTTCGTCTGCATCGCGCACATCCAGCAACGTCCACCCTTCAGCACCACCTAAACGGTTTTCCACTTCGTCCGTATCGATCATGGGCGTCTGCTGCATCGTTACGCCTTTCGCCGCGGCAGGCACCACGCCGACATAGCCACCGACCACATTATCCAGCGCGATCCGCACCAGATGTTCCAGCGCGGCAGCGAGTTGATCTTCATCTGAAGCGATCAGGGCGACACTTTCCCCTTCGCGGATGAACCAGCCAGCAAAGGCGGAAATCATATCCACGGGCAGGCTCATCGCGCCGGGCAGATGGCCCGAGGCATAGGCCATGGGTTCGCGGATATCGACCAGATGATCCACTTTGCAGTCCCTTAACTGCGCGAGCGACAGGCGGCGGGGGCGCATCACAGGCGGCGGCGCACTGCCCCCTTCCACATTCAGCCGCTCCATCAGCCGGAAATAGGGCGGTTGATAGTGGTTCTCATTGACTTTCAACCGAATGAATTCGTCGCGATCCGTGATCTGGAGCCGCGGATTATTGAGCCTCTCATGGCCGATGGTAGAGAACTCGCGATCGGCCATGCCTGATCCGCAGACCGAGCCGGCACCGTGCGCCGGATAGATGATGGTCTGATCGCCGAGCGCCAGCAGCTTGCGGAGGGAATCGAACAGCAGCCCGGCCACTTCCTCGCGCCGGTCGGGATAAAAATCGGTGCGGCCGACATCGCCAACGAACATTGCGTCGCCAGTGAACACGCCCACCGCCTTATCCGGATAGGCGGTATCAAACAGCGCGTAGGCCAGATGGTCATCAGTATGGCCGGGTGTTTCCATGGCCCGGATTTCCAGTTGGCCGATGGCATAACAATCACCGTCCCGCGCCGTCGTCGCATAAACTATGGGCCGTTCCGGGTTCGGCCCATGCAGCACCTTTGCACCCGTCATGCCGGCGAGCACTGGCGCGCCAGATACAAGGTCTTCGTTACGATGAGTCTCGAGGATATGCGTGATCTCAAGCCCTGCTGCACGCGCCTTCTCCAGGTAGATGGCGCAGTCGCGGCGTGGGTCGATCACGGCTGCCTGCCCGCCCGACCCCACCAGATAAGACAGGTGGGAAAGGCCCGGCGTCTTGATCTTTTCCAGCAGCATAGTTCTTTCCTTCTGGTATGGGTTTCGCGCCGCGACGACTGCTATTGTCAGTCTGAAACGAGCGGCCATCCCTGGCGTTGCAGGAGGACCAGCGTCGTCATCGCGGACAGATCGAGAGTGACCGCCGGATCGATGTCCTCCCGCGCAATGCCCTGTCCAGCGGTGGCCTGGCCACAGACATGGATTTCAACGCCAGCCCGCTTGAGTGCGGCAATCAGCGGCGTGTTTGGGTTGGCGGAGTTGAACCGCTTTTGATAGGCTTCGTCACGCAGAATCAACGGTGTGGCTGGCCCGTGGATGATGACCTTGATATCGCCCGGTTTGGTGGACACGCCGCTCGATGCGAGCAGATTGAGATAGCGCGCGACCCTGTCGAGACTACGGTTTACCCCGTTTGGCCCACGTGCCTCGCCGGTGATTTCGAACAGCGCACGCATATCATCCATCGCGGCGGGACGGTTGGCAACCTGCGCCATGGGCGCAATCGCGCCATAGTCCGCGACCGCAGGATGCCTCGCAACTTGAGCGGATGCGGGCATGCAAACAACCAATGTGGCGGCGCCCCCCAGAATGAGTAATTTGTTATAAATGCTCATCATCTGTCTTTCCTTCCGACTCATTGGCTAGCCTGATCAGCATCTCGCTGCTTAGCATCTGCGGCAGCTCCCGAACCGGACTTTTCGACGGCGCGTAGAGATAGTAAGGGATCGAATTGCGGCTGCGGCTGGCGAGGAAGCGCGTGATCTCTGGATCGCCCCGCGTCCAGTCGGCAACGAGCATCGTCACACCCGCCTTCGCGAATGCCGCTTGCGTGTCCGCCCGGTCGATCGCCACTCGCTTGTTGACTTGGCAGACGAGGCACCAGTCTGCTGTGAAATCGACGAAGACCGGTACGCCCTGCGCGCGCAACTCAGAAAAGCGCGCTTCACTGAACATTTGTGCTCCAGTATCTGCGGGAGCGGTCGCGGCGGCCGGGCGCGGCAGCTCTACCGCGATCGCGACCATGAGCGCCGCCATCACCGGGGCCAGCCCGACCATGGCGGAGCGCCCCCCGCTTTGTCGCAAGCCCACCCACCATAATCCCACCGCGGCCAGTGCGGCGATCAGCAGGCCCATCGCAAGCCCGTCGACGCCGCTTTGCCGCCCCAGGACCCAGGCCAGCCCGATCGCGGTCAGCAGCATCGGAATCGAAAGAATGCGGCGGAAGGTTCCCATCCACGCGCCAGGTTTCGGTAGCCAGCGTTGAAGCCGGGGCACGAAGGCGATCAGAAGGAATGGGAGCGCCATACCAAGGCCCAGGCCTGCAAAAACCGCCAGCGCAGCTGGCACCGGCAGAACCAGTGCCGCGCCCAGCGCGACGCCCATGAAGGGGCCACTACAAGGAGTCGCGATCAGCGCAGCAAGCGCACCGGTGCCAAACGCGCCGAGGCCGCCTTTCTTCGTCATCCAATTGCCGGACAAAGAGGGGCCACTCACTTCGAACAGACCAGCCAAATTGAGCGCGATTGCCAGCGACAATAGCATCAGCAGCAGGACCATCCGGGGATCCTGAAGCTGGAAAGACCAGCCAATGTCATGGCCCATCGCGCGGGCGCCGACCAATATTGCGCCCAGCGCCGTGGTCGTCGCTACGCTCCCGGCAAAATAGGCAAGCCCTTCCACTTTCGCGGTGTGCCGGTCAGCGCCCGATCGAGCGAGGCTCAGCGCCTTGAGCGACAGGATCGGGAACACGCAAGGCATCAGGTTGAGCAGCAGCCCGCCAAGGATCGCACCGGTAAGTGCAATTCTGAACGCGCGCGTGTCGGCTGGCGCGGCACGCTTAGGGCCCTGCGCCGGAGTGGGCTTGTCGACAGCGTTGGAGAGAACGGCGGCTGTGGAGGCTGGCGCCGACTGTGCTACAGGGGCTTCGGCCCTCGGAGTTTCACGGGCACCCGAAGCCATCAACGCGAAACTACGCTTACTATCCGCAAACACGCCGCGAAAATCTGAAGGCGTGGGCGCAGCATTGTCCGATGCGGCGACTGTCACGCGCCATCCACCTTCCCGGCGCACGACGGTCTGCGGCGCCGATGCCGCGAACCAGCCATCTTGAGCGGGAAACAGGCGCACCGACGATGCATCCAGCCTGGCTTCGCCATCAATGTCGAAGCGCCAGTCTCCACCCTGACGCCCGACCACCAGTTTAAGCCTGCCTTCCACAGGCAGTGCCGCCTTGGCGGCCCGGAAAACCGGCGCCGCAGCTGCATTGGTTGTTCCATCACCCGCCGTCAGCAGCAGATCGAGCGTGGCGCGTTCGGGGACACACAGCGTGTCCGAACAGGCAAGCCATGAGAGGTTGACGCGCAGCGGGATGGCAGTGCCCGGAGCAACATCGTCGTTCAGGTTCAAATCCGTAAGGAGCGTGAAAGCACCTTTATGAACATAGCTTGCTAGCCCCGCGAGCTTGAGCAGGGTTGGTGCGGGATGGCGCAGGTCACCGATGGTCACGCCGTCCGGCACGGTCCAGTTCGCCTCTACCGAGAGCCCGCTGTCGCCTGGATTGACCCAATAGCCATGCCAGCCAGTGCGTGGCACCATGCGGATAGCGATGCGCGTTGTCGTGCCGGCCTTTGGGGAACTGGTTTCGGCCAGCACCGACGCATTGATATTTGCCGTGGCCTGAGCGGCGACCGGTCCGGCGATGAAACCAAGCAAAGCGGCTGCGAACAGTGCGAAAAACCTTATCGCAAGACGCGGTATTCGATCCATCATCGTCCTGGCCGGCGTTTTCATTGTGATGCAGTTCCATTCGGATCGCGTCGTGCAAGCGCCACCGCCTCACGCAACCCGCGCAGATCAATGCCGCCGGGGATGAGATAGGGGCCGATCAGCATACCGGGCGTGCCTTGAAGGCCCAGCATTGCTGCGTATCGGCTATTGCGATCCAGCACAGCATCGATCTCAGCCTTGTGCGCGGTGAGGTCAGCCTGCAGTTTCGCCCAATCCACCCCTGCCTTGCCTGCTGCCGCGCGAATACTGTCCGATGTCAGCTTGCCTGTCGTGGTCATCAGCGCATCGTTGAACGCGGCATGCTTGCCTTGCCATTTGGAGGCAATGGCTGCCCTCGCGGCTTCGGTGGACGCAGCGCCGAAGACCGGCCAGTCACGAAAGACCAGTTTCACCTTGGGGTCTTCGTTCACCAGTGCTTCGAGCGACGGGTGGAGCTTGCGGCAAAAGGGACATTGATAGTCG
>JBEQBV010000016.1:0-31051 GCA_041639635.1 Novosphingobium sp. | reverse complement strand
GCGCGGAAAGCCGATGGTCTTCACGGTAGACGCTGACGGCAATTAGCCAGAGGCCGCCCCTCTAACCGCTCAACCACTCCGCCGAAATCACACCCCGATGCCCCTCCGGCGCCAGCGCCGCGCGCAGCGCTTCCAGCAGCGGCGGCAGACCTTGCGTAAAGGCATAGGGCGGGTTCACGAAAAACAGCCCCGCGCCGTTATAGATGCCGGGCTGATCGGCATCATACAGCCAATGCTCCACATTCAGCATCTTCGGAATGCCCAGCCGGCATAGCTGCTCCTTCCACCGCACATGCGTGTGCCGGTCTTTCAGCGGATACCAGATCACCGTCACGCCATGCGACCACTTGCGGTGCGCGGCGGCCAGCGTGGCCGTGATTCGCGCGCGTTCGTCGGTCTGCTCATAGGGCGGGTCGACCACCACCACACCGCGCGGAGTCCGCGTCGGCAGCATCGCCAGCCAGAACTCATAGGCATCGCGCTCATGCACCGCAGCAGATGTGCCCCGCATCGCCCCGCGCAGGGCATAAGCGTCCTCAGGATGCTTTTCGTTCAGGATCAGCACGTCCTGCGGGCGCAGCAATTGGGCCAGAAAGCGCGGCGATCCGGGATAAAGCTGCGGCTCTTCTCCAACATTCACCGCCCGCACCGCAGCGCGATAATCGTCCAGCAAGGGGTTCGCATCGGCAAAAGCCCGCACCACGCCCTGCGAGGCTTCACCCGTGCGCCCGGCCTCCTCGCCATGCAGATCGTAAAGCCCGCACCCGGCATGCGTATCAATCAGCGTCAACGCGCTGTCCTTAAGCTGCAAGGCCCGCACGAGCGCGATCAGCAAGCTGTGCTTCACGACATCGGCGCTGTTGCCGGCGTGGAACGAATGGCGGTAGTTCATTTTGATCCAGATTTGTGACGACTGCAATTGCGGGAATTGCCGGGCGGACGAGCGGGGCGCAAGGCGATTGGCGTAGCTAGACCGGTGTCCGTATGGAACCAGGAGGAGACGCACAAACCAGTCTAGCGCGGATTTATAGGTGCCTACAGGCAACGATACATCGGGAGGCGATGGGAAGCCGCAATTAACCTAGCCGCTGAGAGCGAACGCGTTGTCGTTGAATAGTTCGACTTCTGCCGGGTTAATTTTTTCAGGCGTGGCAGAGGCATCGGCTATTACAATCTTGCTTACGTCTAAGGCCGATTTCAATGCGACTGACGATATCCAACCGTTTTCCCACAATGATTCCGGCGCCCCATCTACTATCTTACAAATCGTTTCATTGGACGTGAAATCAAGACCAAGCGCTGCCGGCTTAGTCACACGCTGTAACCATACCTCTTGATAGCCATTGTATGGGACAGTGCTCATTTTGGCTTTCACCTTCATCCATAGGGCGGATTTCGCTTCCAAGGTTTGCAAGGATAGGAGGTGAGTAAGGATACCAGCTATGACTGGAAACGTTGCTGGGGATGTAACTGCTATGTCGGTAGCGATTGCGACTTGAACCTCTATATCCTCAGGCTCAATTTTTCTTTTGGATATCTTTTTGTGCATATCGGCCAAAAGTCTCTTCAATGCGCCGCTATTCGGATATTTTCTACCGAATGAGTGAAGGCGAAGTAATTGCTTTTGCACGGTCTTAGCGTTCGTTTTGCCAAGATCCTGAAGTTCGATGGCTGCAATTTTATCGAATTTTATGGAACCCTCGATGACGTTTGTATTAGAGTGTGTTTTTGCAACGCCCAATCTCATCCCTACTTCTCTGAGGCAGTCACTGACCTCTCTCAGTATTTGTTCGGCTTGCTGATCGTTGTGGGTAAAAATGCGGTAATCATCACGATATCGCAAAATTTTAAAATCTTTTTTTGGTTCCAGTTTCTTTGTTATCAATTCATCAACATAGCCGAGGACAAGTTCGGCTAGGAAATCCATCAAAACTGACCCTTGCGAAATGCCATTGGTCTGATTAAATCGTCCAGCACGTACAAGGCGGTCAATCTTGTCTCCCAAGAGACTTTTTCCATCGCTATTCTTTGCAATATCAATACCGTGCAATGACCAAGATATGCTGTGAGTGTAAAGTGAACCGTAGCAGTCAGTTACGTCTGTGTGTAAAATATGTGAGTATTCTAAAGAGTAGGCTAGTGATGCCTGTTCGACAGTCTGCCACCACTTTCTTATCTGAGCTGCCTGATCTTTTTCATCGCTATCAGATAAATATATTGGACTACAACAGTCGACAGCGCCACCCTCAAATTGCTTAAATCTGTTAGTTATCGTTTTCCAAGCATCGGCGTGACATATCGTGTTGACCAGAGACACGTAAATGGCGGGATGCATCAATTCCAATGGTCTCCACGCAAAACGGCCATCTTTGTTGGCAATGAAGTTGTAGTTTACTCCAGTCATCTTTTCAGGCTTGCCCTCGGCAAATGCTTTGTAATCGCCCCCTTTGAGTACATCCGATACGGCCTGAAGAATGGGTTCAAAGCTAATGTAACTAGGGAAGTCTGCGTTAAAATAGCTACTGCCTTTTAGAAAATATTCCGTAGCTTCATCAGCGGAGAGATCGACCAGTTTTTTCATGAAATCATTCCGCACACACGTTGCTTCTCATCGTCTTTTTGGCACGTTCAAAACCCACTATCCAGCTTTAATCCTGCCGGTCGACACCTGTTTCGTCAGCCGAGAGGATGCGCGTAAATCTTGCTCCCCCACACCACCCTGAACAAACCCCAACACCCCTATTCCTTGACCGTTCAGGTTTCCCGCCCCATCTACCCATCCAACTGACTGCGCCGCATGAGGCGCGCTGCAAGGGGCAAGTGATGCGCATTCTGATCGTCGAGGACGAACCCACTCTCGGCAAGCAGCTCAAGAACACGCTGGAGCAGAACGGCTATGCCGTCGATCTGTCGGTCGATGGTGAAGACGGGCACTTCATGGGCTCCACCGAGGAATATGACGCGGTGATCCTCGATCTTGGCCTGCCCGAGATTGACGGCCTGACCGTGCTGGGCATGTGGCGCAAGGAGGGGCGCAAGTTCCCCGTTCTCGTGCTCACCGCGCGCGATTCATGGTCTGACAAGGTGGCGGGTCTCGATGCCGGGGCCGATGATTACCTAGCCAAGCCGTTCCAGACCGAAGAACTGATCGCCCGCCTGCGCGCACTGATCCGCCGCGCATCGGGCAATTCCTCGTCCGAACTGACCGCAGGCGATGTGCGGCTGGACACCCGTTCGGGCCGCGTCACGCTGAATGGCGAGCCGGTGAAGCTGACCGCGCAGGAATACAAGCTCCTGTCCTATCTGCTCCACCACAAGGGCAAGGTCGTCAGCCGCACCGAACTGATCGAACACATCTACGATCAGGATTTTGACCGCGATTCGAACACCATCGAAGTCTTCGTCACGCGCATCCGCAAAAAGCTTGGCCCCGATGTGATCACCACGATCCGTGGGCTGGGATACAGCCTTGACGATCCGGCTGGCCCCGGTCGCGGCTGATCGGCTGGCGGCTTTGCCCTCAATCGTCGCACACCCACCCCCACCCCTCCCTCAAGGGAGGGGAGCGAGACTTATTGAGCGTTCAGCGAAATTAGTCGCAGCGGGGAGGGTTTTCCCACCTCTCCGGCATCGGACACCCCGTGCCCACGCCAAGGCCTGAACCCGCCCCATCGCCACAACCAGCGCCGCACACCGGTTCGCTGGCGCGGCGCATGCTGCTTATCGCGGCGGGCTGGATCACCGTGCTGCTGCTGGGCGGCGGCCTCGCGCTCGATCAGACGCTGACCGGGCTGATCACGCGCAATTTCGATGAACAGCTCGAATACATGCTCACCGCCATGGTCGCCTCGGCCGAGGTCGATCCTGATGGTGAAGTCTATTTCAACCGCCCCTTGGGCGACCAGCGCTTCCTTGAGCCCAACAGCGGCCTCTACTGGCAAATATCCGGGCAGGGGCACGAGGATTTTCCCTCGCGCTCGCTGTGGGACCGCACGCTGCGCGCCTCGCTCGATCAGAACCACATCGAGCCGTTCATCGATGACAGCGACCAGTTCGAAGGTGAACGCCTGCGCATCATCAAGCGCTCGGTGATCCTGCCGGGCAGCAATACCCTGTGGGAATTTCAGGTCGCCGCCAGCCGGGGCGAGATCGACGCACAGATCCGCCGCATCCGCTCGATCCTGATCTGGTCGTTCCTTGCGCTGGGCGCTGGGCTGGTCGGCATGGCGGGCCTGCAAACCTACTACGGCCTCGGCCCCTTGCGCCGCGTTCGCCGGGCCATCGCGAGAATGCGGGAAGGGGAGGCCAGCCGCGTCACCGATCCGCTGCCGCTGGAAGTGCAGCCGCTGGTGACCGAACTCAATGGCCTGCTCGAACATTCCGAACGGCAGGCCGAAGAAGCGCGCACCCACGCCGGAAACCTCGCCCACGCGCTCAAAACCCCGCTGACGGTGGTGATGAACGCCGCCACCGCCAAGGCCGATGACCTGTCCGACACGGTGATCCGCGAAGCCGCCGTGATGCGCCGCCAGGTCGATCACCACCTCGCCCGCGCCCGCGCCGTAGGCCGCCGCGCCGTCGGCCTGTCACGCGCGCAAGTGTGGGAGAGCGCCCAAGCAGTGGAGCGCGCGGTCGTGCGGCTCTATCCCAACGTGCGCTTCGATATGGACGGCAGCCAAACCGCCGAAGTCTCGATAGAACGCCAAGATCTGGACGAAATCCTCGGCAACCTGATTGAAAACGCGGCCAAATACGGGGGTGGCTCGGTGTTCATCACCATCGACGCTGTGCCTACAGACCCCAAATTCTGCGAAATCTGGGTAGAGGACGACGGCATGGGCATCCCCGAAGAATCCCGCACCCGCATCTTCGACCGCGGCGCACGGCTCGACACCGGCAAACCCGGCACCGGCCTCGGCCTCGCCATCGTGCGCGATGTGGCGGAGATTTATGGGGGCAACGTGGAACTGCGCGAGAGCGAGGACTTGGGCGGCTTGCTGTCGGTCCTCAGGCTGCCAAGGCCCGCCGGCACGGGGAAATAGCCTCCGCCCACCAATTCTCACTTCGTCACCCTGAACTTGTTTCAGGGTCCATTTCTCACCACACGCGGACAGTGGTTGGTGAGAAATGGATGCTGAAACGAGTTCAGCATGACGATTTTAAGCGTAAAGCTAAGCTAGGCGCGCGGGTGGGCGTTGCGGTAAACGTCCAGCAAGGTCGCCGCATCGACTTGCGTATAGATCTGCGTCGATGACAGGCTGGCATGCCCCAGCAGTTCCTGCAAACTGCGCAAATCCGCGCCCGCGCCCAGCAAGTGCGTGGCGAACGAATGGCGCAGCGCATGGGGCGTGGCAGTGGCGGGCAGGCCCAGCACGGTGCGCGCCCGCGCCACGGCGCGCTGCACCATGCCCTGCGCCAGTGGCCCGCCTTTTGCGCCACGAAACAAGGGCTTGGTCTTCTCCAGTGGCCAAGGGCACTGCCGCACATAATCGTCCACGCTTTCACGCACGATGGGCAGCAGCGGCACCACGCGCTGCCGTCCGCCCTTGCCGGTAATCACCACGCTCTCACCCAGCGGCAGGACCGAAGCGGGCAGGGCGAGCGCCTCGGCAATGCGCATCCCCGCACCATAAAGCAGCAGCAGCACCGCCCGATCCCGCGCCGCAATCCACGGCACGCTGGCATCGTCGGCCACGGTTTCTGCAAGGTTTACAGCCTCATCCGGCGTAACCGGGCGCGGCAGACCCTTCTTCACACGCGGTCCACGCAAACGTGGGCGGCTCGCATCCAGATCGCCTGCCTGCTCCTTGGCAAAAGCGATAAATGTCTTCAGCGCCGACAATTCCCGCGCCGCCGAAACATTCCCCAGTCCCTCGGCGCGCCGTTCCGCCAGATGCGTGCGCAAGGTGGCCGCGTCGATCCGGCCCACTCGGGCCCAATCCAACTCGCCGTCGAGCGCTTGCAGGATTCGCGTGGCGGTTGCAGTGTAGGCGCGAACGGTGTGCGGTGATCGGCGGCGGGAGAGGGTGAGGTGGGCGTGCCATGCCTCAAGAATGTCCGCTGCCGTCATGCGCTCACCAGTTGGTGCGAAACGATGTCGCCCAAAAGCGCTTCAAGCAGCGGTGCGCCCTTCTCGGTGACGGTTAGGTGCATCTTGGTGCACTTCAGAAACCCCATTGTTGCGAGGCGCTCGCAGGCCTTGCGGTCGATCATTTGATCCTCAGACAGGCCGAAACGCGCGGCAAGGGCAGGCGGGGAAATACCCTCTGTCAGCCGCAAACCCATCAGCAATGCCTCGGTCGCCTGCTCACGCATCGGCAGCGCGCGCTCCTCGCAAATGCCGTGACCGGCCTCGGCCACTGCGCGCAGGAAATTCTCCGGCTTCTTGTGCCGCACCGTCGCCGCGCCCAGCCTGCGCCCATGCGCGCCGGGGCCGATGCCGATGTAATCCTGATAGCGCCAGTAAGTCAGATTGTGGCGGCTCTCCTCACCAGGGCGTGCGTGATTGCTGGTCTCGTAGGCGGGCAAACCAGCGGCGGCCGTCAGTTCGCGGGTGAGCGCGAAGAGGTCCGCGCCCTCGTCATCATCTAGCGGGACCAGCTTGCCTTCGCGGACCAGCGTGGCGAAGCGGGTGCCGGGTTCGATGGTCAATTGGTAGAGTGAAAGGTGCCCGGTTCCGAATCCTAAAGCGCGCTTGAGCTCGGCTTCCCAGGCCACCGGCGACTGTTCCGGGCGGGCATAGATCAGATCGAAGCTGACACGCGCGTAAGTTTTCTGCGCAAGCTCCAGTGCGGCAAGGCTTTCGCTGACGTCATGCAGCCGACCGAGGAATTTCAACGTGCTATCATCAAGCGCCTGCAGGCCGAGCGAGACGCGGTTGATCCCGGCGGTGGCCAGCGCAGTGAAGTTGGCGGCTTCGACCGAGCTGGGATTGGCCTCCAGCGTGATTTCGATGCCGGGCGCAAAGCCCCACAGTGCTTCAGCCTCACGCAGCAGCACCTCGACCAGCGCGGGCGGCATTAGCGAGGGTGTGCCGCCGCCGAAGAAGATCGAGGTGAGCGGGCGGCCGGGCGTCAAGCGCGCTTCATGGCGCATGTCTGCAAGCAGCGCGGCTTGCCAAGCGGCCACATCGGTTTGGGCACGGACGTGGCTGTTGAAATCGCAGTATGGGCACTTGGCGAGGCAGAACGGCCAATGGATGTAGAGGGCAAGGGGTTGCATCGTGTGCCCCTTAGCACTGTTCTGCGCCCCCGCGAAGGCGGGGGCCTCAGGAGGTTTGCTCTTGGTTTCCGTAACAACACCGAGGCCCCCGCCTTCGCGGGGGCGCGCCTGACGGCGAGTTATGCGAACTGGTCTGCAACCAGCTTGGCAAAGGCATCGGCGCGGTGGCTGATGGCGTGCTTTTCGGCGGGGTCGAGTTCAGCGAAGGTGCGAGTGTCGCCAACGGGCACGAAGACCGGATCGTAGCCAAAGCCGAGCTTGCCGCGCGGGGGCCAAGTCAGGGTGCCCGGCGCGCATCCTTCGTAGACGGAGTGTTCGCCATCGGGCCAAGCAATGGCCAGAACGCAAGCAAAGTAGCACCCGCGCGGGGTTTTTGGACCCAGTTCGGCAAGTTTGCCTTCCACTTTGCCCATCGCCATGTACCAATCACGCCCCGGACCGCCTTCAAACACATCGGCTTCGGCCCAATCAGCGGTGTAAACGCCGGGCGCGCCGCCCAGTGCATCGACGCACAGGCCAGAATCATCGGCCAGTGCGGGGAGTTGTGCCGCTTCGGCGGCGGCTTGGGCCTTGATCAGCGCGTTTTCGATGAAGGTCGTGCCCGTTTCGGCAGGCTCAGGCAGGCCGAGTGCGCCCGCTGACAGGCATTCAATGCCATAGGGTGCAAGCAGCGCCTGAATTTCCTTGAGCTTTCCGGCGTTGTGCGTGGCGATCACGAGTTTGCCGGTGCTTAGGCGGGGCATGGTGGTGCTTTCATAGTTCGTCATTCCCGCGGAGGCGGGAATCCAGGCCGGGTTGGGAGCATGTCGTCGCTTTGCGACGGCTGACTTGTAGCTGGATTCCCGCCTGCGCGGGAATGACGAAGTGAGGGATTAGGGGGATTTTCGCTTGGGCGAGGGAGGCCCCCGCCTTCGCGGGGGGCGCGTTCCTCAATTTTGCAGCATGGATCAGCCGCGCACAGCCTTTTCCTGAGCGGCGAAGATTTCGTTGCAGCCGATGCGTGCGAGGCGCAGCAGGCGCAGAAGGCCTTCTTCGTCATAGGTCGCGCCTTCAGCCGTCGCCTGCGCTTCGGCGATCTTGCCGCCTTCGATCAGCACGAAGTTGGCATCCGCATCAGCCGAGGAATCCTCGATGTAATCAAGGTCAAGCACTGGCTGGCCGTTCACGATGCCGCAGGAGATGGCGGCGACCTTTTCAGTCAGCGGGTCTTCCTTGATCGCGCCGCTGGCCATCAAGCCTTGCACGGCAAGGCGCAGGGCAATCCATGCGCCAGAGATCGAGGCGGTGCGGGTGCCGCCGTCGGCCTGGATCACATCGCAATCCAAGGTGATCTGGCGTTCGCCCAGCTTCTTCATGTCGGTGACTGAGCGCAGCGAACGTCCGATCAGGCGCTGGATTTCCTGCGTGCGGCCCGATTGCTTGCCCTTGGCCGCTTCACGGCTGCCGCGTGTGTGCGTGGCGCGGGGGAGCATCGAGTATTCTGCGGTGACCCAGCCTTCACCCTTGCCGCGCAGGAACGGCGGCACGCGTTCTTCGATGGAGGCGGTGACCAGCACTTTGGTATCGCCAAAGCCAATCAGGACCGATCCTTCGGCGTGCTTGGTAAAGCCGGTTTCAATGGTGATAGCGCGCATTTCATCGGGCGCACGGCCAGAAGGTCTCATGGAAATTCCCTTGGATGTTTGGATGGCCTCTGGCGCATTGCCCTTGAGCCTGCAAGAGCGATACGTAGAATGGCGATGATGAGCAGCCCAACCCTTACCGATCTGACAGACCGCGCGCGGGAGATTTTCCGCCTTGTGGTTGAGGGTTACATTGCCAGCGGGCAGCCCATGGGGTCCAAAGCGCTGGCTGGGCCGGGTGGCGTTAACCTTTCACCGGCATCGATCCGGTCAGTCTTGCAAGAATTGCAGGACGCAGGGCTGCTGGCGGCACCGCATACCAGCGCAGGGCGAATGCCGACCGAGGTGGGGCTGCGGTTGTTCGTTGACGGGATCATGCAAGTGGCCGAGCCTTCTGCAGCGGATCGTGCGCAGATCGAGCGCGGGCTGGCGCAGGGCGGTACTATCGAGAATGCTTTGGCAGCGGCGAGTTCTGCGTTGTCCGAACTTTCGGCTGGTGCAGCGGTGGTGATGGTGCCCAAGCGAGAGCCGCGGCTTGTGCAAATCAATTTCGTGCCACTATCGCCAGTGCGCGCACTGGCTGTGCTGGTGAGCGAGGATGGCGGAATCGAAAACCGTATCATCGACCTGCCCGAACCAGTGGGTGCAAGCGCACTGGAGCAGGCGGGCAATTATCTGACGAGCAGGCTCTATGGCCGCACGCTGGCGGAGGCGGCTGGCGTGGTGCGCGCGGAGATTGCGGGTGGGCGTTCAGCACTGGATGCCGCCAGCGCCGATCTGGTGCAGCGCGGGCTAGTGGTCTGGTCGCAGGATGCGGCGGCGCGGCCCGTGCTGGTCGTGCGTGGGCAGGCCAATCTGCTGGACGACGCGGCGCTGGGCGATATCGAACGTGTGCGTCAGCTGTTGGAAGAGCTGGAAAGCGCAGAGGCCATCGCCCGCGTTCTGGATGCTGCGCGCGAGGCACAGGCGACGCGGATTTTCATCGGCAGCGAGAACCGGCTGTTTTCCCTTTCGGGCTCTTCGGTCATCGCTTCGCCATGGCGCGATGGCGATGGCAGGGTGGTCGGCGTGGTCGGCGTGATCGGCCCTACGCGGTTGAATTATGCGCGCGTCGTCCCCATGGTTGATTTCACCGCCCAGACGCTGGGTAGATTCATCGGACAAGACGGGTTTTCGAGAAAATGAGCGATAACGACACGCGCCCCACGGATGCGGAAATTGCAGCAGAACTGAAGGGTGTGCCCGAAGACATGATTGATCAACCTGCTGAAAACGATGAACTCGCTGCCCTGCGTGAGCAGCTGGAAGTGGCAAAGCAGGACGTGCTCTATGCCAAGGCCGAAACGCAGAACGTGCGCCGCCGCATGGAAAAGGACATCGCCGATGCGCGCGCCTATGCCGCAACCGGTTTTGCGCGCGATATCCTGTCGGTGGCCGACAATCTTTCGCGCGCACTGGAAACCATCCCGGCAGACTTGCGCGAGGATGACAAGTTCAAGAATCTCGTGGCAGGGCTAGAGGCCACGGGCCGCGAGGTGGAGAAGGTGTTTGGCAATCACGGCATAACCCGTATTGCCGCCGTGGGCCTCCCGCTCGATCCGCATCAGCATCAGGCGATGATCGAAATGCCATCGGCTGATGCAGAGCCCGGAACGGTGATTTCGGAAATGCAGGCCGGATACATGATCAAGGACCGGTTGCTGCGGCCTGCGATGGTGGTCGTGGCGAAGAAGCCGGATTGATCAGCGCCCCAAGCTCGGCGTCCCCGTCCCTCGACAAGCTCGGGATAAACTTCCGGCGAAGCCGGAAGGCGGGGACCTCAGGCCTTTTAAGCACACGTTCCATAAGAGGCCTGAGGCCCCCGCTTTCGCGGGGGCGCAGTAATGCTTAGTGCGGTTTGGCTACGGTGGGGTTTATTCGACCTTTGCGAGCAGGTTCACCACTTCGTCGGTGGAGTAGAGATCGGCAAAGACCATTGCCATGATGTGTAGCGTGGCGGCGTGTTCCTCATCGCTCAACGCGGCGTTGGCATCGTTCACCATCAACACGCGGTAGTTGTGCTGCATGGCATCGCGCGCAGTGCTTTCGCAGCAGCAGTTGGTGAGCGTGCCGGTGATCAGCACCGTATCGATATTGCGTGCCTGCAACTCCTCGTGCAGGCGGCAGGTGCCCGGGGTGAAGCCGCTGAAGCGGTGTTTGTCGATCACGCTATCGCCATCGCGCACCTCCAAAGTGGGCCAGAACTGCCACAGGTGTGCGCCGGGAGTGAAGGCTTCGCGGTGACCATCGGCCTCACGGCCCATGCGCACCATGAAATTTGACCAGCTCGGCCCGCCATCGGGTGGAGTGGTGAAGCGCAGGAAGATGTTGTGACCGCCGCTGGCGCGCACGCTGGCGGAAATCGCGTTGATATTGTCGACAATGCTGCGGGCCATGGGCACTTCCACCGGCGCTCCCGGTTCGATGAAACCGTTTTGCATATCGACCACGATATGGGCCAGCCTTGCCGGATCGATATCCTTGAAGATGTTGCCATCACCGCCACGTGCATCGGCAAAGCGGGCAAGAATGGCGTGATGATCAACTTCGTGCGGCATGGAATCTTTCCCCGGAATATCGCATGCACTCATGCCGATAAGCTGCTGCAATGTCGCCAGAGCAACGGCGCACTTTTCGACAGGAGAAACGCATCGGTTCATCGCATCAGGGGGAACGCATCCGTTGGGCGAACGTCCTCTCCGCAAAGACGGAGATCACACTATGCGCAAGATTATCATCGCTTCGCTTATCATGGGTTCGGCAGTCACATTGGGCGGCTGCGCGCGCAATTATACGGCTGAAGGCGGCGCCCTCGGCGCAGCGGTGGGCGCAGGCATTGGCGCGGCAACCGGAGGCGATATTGCTACGGGCGCAGCCATCGGCGGTGCAGTGGGTGCGGCAGGTGGTTCACAGATCCGCAAGCGTAATGACCGCTGCTATCGCGTCGACAATCGGGGTCGCGAATACGAAGTTCGTTGCTGATCAGGCAAGAGTTTGAGCGCGCGGCTTGAGCAGTAAAGCCTCAAGCCGCGCTGCCAATGCCTGCGCTCTTTCGGAAATGTCCCGTAGCTGTCCGGTTGTGAGCAGGCGTGCAACAGGTGCGAATGAATCGACTTGCCGGACGTTTGTGAAGGCTGCCAAAGGCTTAGTACCATCGGTCAGGACGGCCATGGCCCCGTGCACGATATCGTTCCTGACTGCGCCAAGCAGTTCCACATCATTCAAGGCTGCGTGCAATTGTTTGCGCTGCTCTTTTGAAAAGCTCGGGCTTGCAGGAACATCTTTTAGCCGCTTGATCCTTTGAGCTTGCAGTTCATTTTCGCTTCCGGCGGTGAGTTTGACGGACACCGCCATCAGCGCCTTTTCCACTTCTACAAAAGCATTGATGCAATGGCTTCGTTCTAAATGGAGCTGCAAGTCGAGTGATATAGCGGTCATATCCTGACTTTGGTTGCCAACCCTCAAGTATTCGTAAACGGCACAAGCGCTTCGAGCGTTGCGAGCGGCGGGGCGTCCGGGTGCGGGTTGCCCCGTCTTGCCATGAACAGATGGCGCACCAGTTCGGCCTGTTGTTCGATGCCATAACGCTCGAATGGACGGCCCTCGCGATAGGTGTAGCTATATCGGCAGAAGGGGTGGCGCATCAGCGGGAGCCACCATTTTCCGCGGTGCTGGGTCTGCCAGACGTGCACCATTTCGTGGATGAACAGGCCCTGGCCGCCAAGGCTGGCGCAGGAGAAATCATCGCACCAGTGCGGGCTGGCGGGTGCGAAGTGCAGGTGGCCCATCGGGGCCATCACCACGTTGGTCGGCTGGAGGGGAAACCAGCGGCGGCGGCGCAGGCGAACAGTATTTGTGTCGATGCTGGTGCCGAAAACTTCGGTCACCAGCGCGCGTTCGCCGCTGGTCAGCGGGCGCTCCCCGCCCACGGGGCAGGCAGCGCCGGGTTCGCTCACATCTTGCTCATATCATGTCCGGAATGGTCCATGCTGGCGTCCATGCCGCCGCCCACCGCTTCGATTTTGGCAGGGGCGCTGATCTTATCGCCATTGTCGAGCGTCAGGGTGATTTCGGTCGTCTCGCCAGCCTTGAGCGTGTCGGCCACATCGAACAGCATCACGTGCAATCCGCCCGCCTTGAACTGGACAGTCTTGCCGGCTTCGATCGGCACGGCCTTGACTGGCTGCATCTTGGAAACGCCGTTTTCCATCACGGTTTCATGCATTTCGGTGCGGCCCACGCCTTCAACATAGGCGGCGGCGATGTTTTTTGGCGTGCCATCGCCTTGGGTCACGGTGAAGTAGGCAACGCCGGGCCGACCGGGAGCGGCGGGCAGGCGGATCATCGCGTCGGTCACGCTGACGCCGGGGGCGTTCTGCGGTGCGGCATCGCTGGAGGCAGCAGCGGTGGGTGCCGCTTCATCGGCGGACTGTCCGCATGCCGACAGGGAAAGGGCAAGGGCGGACAGACCGGTGAGAACAATCTTGCGCATGAACGGCGACTCCTGATGGAACAATGCAGCACCGAGTAAGCATCTGCAGCCCTTGTGCCAAGCGCAAGCGCACCTATATCGCCCTCAATCGAGCCGCACATGGCGGTCTGCCCGGCAGGGGGATCGCCGATCTCGCGCGGTGTCATATTGGAAGGAACTGGGGAACTCATGGCTAAAGTTATCGGTATCGACCTTGGCACGACCAACAGCTGCGTTGCTGTGATGGACGGGGGCACGCCCAAGGTTATTGAAAACTCGGAAGGTGCGCGCACCACGCCGTCGATCGTTGCATTCACCAAGGATGGTGAGCGTCTGATCGGCCAGCCGGCCAAGCGCCAGGCGGTGACCAACCCCGACAACACGATTTTCGCGGTGAAGCGCCTGATCGGCCGCCGCTTTGACGATCCGCTGACCCAGAAGGACACGGAACTCGTCCCCTATACCATCACCAAGGGCAAGAACGGCGATGCCTGGGTCAAGGCGGGTGGGCAGGATTACAGCCCGTCGCAGATCTCGGCCTTCACCCTGCAGAAGATGAAGGAAACCGCCGAGGCCTATCTGGGTGAGACTGTGACGCAGGCGGTAATCACCGTTCCGGCCTACTTCAACGACGCGCAGCGCCAGGCGACCAAGGACGCCGGGCAGATTGCGGGCCTCGAAGTGCTGCGCATCATCAACGAACCGACTGCGGCAGCGCTGGCCTATGGCCTCGACAAGCAGGACGGCAAGACGATCGCGGTCTATGACCTTGGCGGCGGCACGTTCGACATCTCCGTGCTGGAAATCGGCGACGGCGTGTTTGAAGTGAAGTCCACCAATGGCGACACATTCCTTGGCGGTGAAGATTTCGACACGGTTGTGGTCGAATATTTGGCCGACAAGTTCAAGGCCAAGGAAAATATGGACTTGCGCGGCGACAAGCTTGCCCTGCAGCGCCTGAAGGAAGCCGCGGAAAAGGCGAAGATCGAGCTGTCTTCGGCACAGACGACCGAGATCAACCTGCCGTTCATCACCGCCCGCATGGAAGGTGGCAGCACCACCCCGCTGCATCTGGTGGAAACGATCACGCGCGCCGATCTCGAAAAGCTGGTTGCGGGCCTGATCCAGCGCACGCTGGAGCCTTGCAAGAAGGCGCTGGCCGATGCTGGCGTTTCGGCCAAGGACATCGACGAAGTGGTGCTGGTGGGCGGTATGACCCGCATGCCGCGCGTGCGCGAAGTGGTGAAGGACTTCTTCGGCAAGGAACCGCACACCGGCGTGAACCCCGATGAAGTGGTGGCCATGGGCGCTGCCATTCAGGCAGGCGTGCTGCAGGGCGATGTCAAGGACGTGCTGCTGCTCGACGTTACTCCGCTGTCGCTGGGTATCGAAACGCTGGGCGGCATCATGACCCGCATGATCGACCGCAACACCACGATCCCGACCAAGAAGAGCCAGGTCTACTCGACGGCTGAAGACAACCAGCAGGCGGTGACGATCCGGGTGTTCCAGGGCGAGCGCGAAATGGCGCAGGACAACAAGCTGCTGGGCCAGTTCGATCTGGTAGGCATCCCGCCTGCACGCCGTGGCGTTCCGCAGATCGAGGTGACGTTCGACATCGACGCCAACGGCATCGTGAACGTTTCTGCCAAGGACAAGGGCACCGGCAAGGAACAGCAGATCCGCATTCAGGCCTCTGGTGGTCTTTCGGATGCCGACATCGACCAGATGGTCCGTGATGCCGAGAAGTTCGCTGAAGAGGACAAAAAGCGTCGTGCCGAGGCGGAAGCCAAGAACAACGCAGAAAGCCTCATCCACGCGACCGAGCGCCAGCTTGAAGAGAACGGCGACAAGATCGACGCCTCGCTGAAGGCTGAGATCGAAGCCGCCATTGCCGAAGCCAAGACGGCTGTCGAAAGCGGCAATGCGGATGAGATGACGGCCAAGACGCAGGCGCTGACCGATAAGGCCATGAAGATGGGCCAGGCGATCTACGAGAAGGAGCAGGCCGCTGCTGCCTCTCCGGGTGCCGAGGCTCCGAAAGCAGATGACGACGTGGTCGACGCCGAGTTTTCGGAAGTCGACGATACCAAGTGATGTTGCGATGAAACTGGCCCGCCGCTTGCGTGAATGCGCTGGCGGCGGGCTTTCGCGTTAGGGAAGCGCAATGTCGGCCGAAATCGATTTTTACGAACTGCTGGAAGTTGATCGGACTGCGGACGAGAAGGTCCTTAAGTCTGCATACCGCAAACTCGCCATGAAGTTCCACCCGGACAAGAATCCGGGCTGCGCAGACAGCGAAGCGAAGTTCAAGCAGATCAACGAAGCGTACGCCTGCCTGTCCGATCCGCAAAAGCGGGCTGCCTACGATCGTTTTGGCCATGCTGCTTTCCAGCAAGGCGGCGGTGGCGGGGGCGGCGGTTTTGGCGGCGGCGACTTTGGCGATATCGGCGATATCTTCGAGACGATTTTTGGCGGTGCCTTTGGTGGAGGTGGCCGCCAGCAGGCCCGGCGCGGGGCCGACTTGCGCTATGACATGGAAATTACGCTCGAAGATGCGTTCCACGGCAAGGAAACGGAAATCGCCGTGGAGGTTTCGCAGACGTGCGATCCTTGCGGTGGTTCGGGCGCCACGCCCGGCACAGCTGCGCGGCGCTGCAACATGTGCAAGGGCCACGGCAAAGTCCGCGCGCAGCAGGGCTTTTTCATGGTGGAGCGGGCCTGCCCGACCTGCCATGGGCGCGGGGAAGTGATCGAAAGCCCATGCAAGCATTGCCGGGGCGAAGGCCGGGTCGATGCCGAGCAGCGGTTGCAGGTGAACATTCCGGCGGGCGTCGATACCGGCACCCGCATCCGGCTGGCGGGCAAAGGCGAGGCAGGGCCATTCGGTTCACCGCCGGGTGACTTGTACCTGTTCCTGCATGTCCAACGCCACAAAGTGTTCGAGCGCGAAGGCACGACATTACTGACGCGCTGTCCGATCAGCTTCACGACGGCAGCCCTTGGCGGCGAAATCGAAATTCCGGGGCTGGACGGCGCGGTTCACGTGATTGAAATTCCAGCGGGCATCCAATCGGGCAAGCAGTTGCGCAAGCGCGGCGCGGGTATGCCGGTGCTGCAAGCACGCGGGATTGGCGATCTGGTGGTGGAAATCCACGTGGAAACGCCGACCAAGCTTTCGGCCCGGCAGAAGGAATTGTTGCGCGAGTTTCAGGCGACCGAGACTGGGGAGGAATCTCCGCAATCCAAGGGGTTCTTTGACCGGATCAAGGATGCTTGGACCGATTTGACGGAGTAATCGCCAGTACGTGCGTGCACGCCGTCCTTCGGCTGGCCGGCATGCCAGCCGCTCAGGATAAACTTCTGGCGCAGCCAGAAAGCGGGGGCCTCAGGCGTGCTACGGAACGTCGTGTAAACCTCCTGAGGTCCCCGCCTTCCGCCGGCTTCGCCAGAAGTTTATCTCGAGCTTGTCGAGGGGCGGGGATGCAACAGTGAGTGTGGGTGTTCAAGAAAACGCAGCCATTACCTCAGCTCGCAGCCTGTCAATCAAGCCCGGCTCGGCGATCAATCGCTCCTGTTCCTCGTCCAGTATCGCCAGAAACGCATCGCGCTTGAACGCAGCGATTACCGCTGAGTCGAGCGGTTCCTCAACAGTTGAGGCGATCAGGTCAAGCGTGCGCTCCGCTCCGTGCAGCCGCCCCCACAGATAGTCGTTTTCCCGATAGGCACGGCTGAAAAATGCGCCGAAGTTGAAGAATTCCACCCCGCGTAGGCAGGCGAACGTTCCACCCTTTCGGATCGACGTGGCATCGTCGGGCGAGATGCGATCCACTTTTACCGGATCGAATTCGCCCATGCCTTCGCCCTGCAACAGGGGCAGTGTGGCTGTGTCATAGAAGGGGAAGCCCAAATAGGCGTGGAGGAAGCGGCGGCGCAGCGGTTTGTCCATGCCTTCCAGCGCGGCAACGAGCATTGCATCGACTTGCAAATCGAGCGTGATCAGATCGCGCCGGGCCGCGATGGCATTTAGCACCGCGCCGGGATCCACCGTGGCCAGCGCTGCTGCCGACGCAAAGCCCGGTCCAAGGCCCTCTGCAGTCTCGCGCCCCTGATAGAGCGCCTGCGCACGGTACACCGCATCGCGGGCCAGTTCGCGTGCGGCAGGTTCCACCACTTCGCCTTCGTCCCAATCGCGCGTCAGCCTGCGGGCGAGCAGTTTCAACCGGCGGATGCGGAAGGACAGGTCATGCGTGCGAAAGAACGCTACCGCTTCCGGCGTTGCCCCACCGCGCAAGGCAGAAAGCCGGTCCAGCCCGTTTTCCGCCAGATGTCGCCACAAGGCTTGTTCGACATCAGCCTCGGTTGCCGATTGCGGCGATGCCTGTTGGATCAGGCACGCAAGGTCGGCCACGATGCCCGACAGTTTGGTCTGGGCATAGCCGTGGAAAGCAAACCCTGCGCGTTCGGCGGCGGCCTGCTGCGCCTTGTTGCGCCACGCGGTGAGGCGGCGCTGGTTCGGCCAATCGAAGAACAGCGTGCGCCCGAACAGGGATTCAACCGTCTCTTCGATCTCGGGCCGCAGAGCATCGACGATAGCGCGCAACCGGGCACGCTGGCGCGATTGTCGCTCCAGCACTTCAAGGTTGTCACGGATCGGCTGTTCGCGCGGGATTGACGAGAGGGAGCCGAAAATGGCCGAAAAGAACCCCACCGTTCGTCCGCCCTTTGGCGCGATGCGCATGTGATCGGGGCTGGGATCGATATAGACAAAGCGCCGGTCTACTTCACGGCGGGCAGGGCGATCACGCAACACATCAATTGCCTGCGCAAAGGGCCGGTTGACCAGCACCGCGCCATCGACCAGCGCTACGCTCTCTATCGTGCCGCGCCGCGCATGGGTGGGCATTATGCGTTCGATAAAGCGATCCCGCGTGGGCCATTTGGTTCCGCGTTCGGCAACCAGTTGATCGATCTCGTCCAGCACCAGCGGCGGAAACGCGCCCGGAAAGCTGGCGGTAGATCGTGCTGCAAGAACCAGTTCAGGGCAGGGGGCAAGATCGCGGTCACCTAGCCGCGTTGTCGCGCGACGAAAGCCGATGGACAAGCGGTGCTCGCTTTCCACCACCACTTCGGGGCTGTTCAGGCGCAGCTCTTCCAGATGGCCATTGAAATCGGTGGCGGTGACCAGCAGGTCCAGCGGATGGCTTTCAGGCAGGAGGGGATCGCCCATCGGTGCCTTTGCCATTGCATCGAGCGCATCGGCAATCATCCGCGAAAAGCCAATGCCGCTGAACGGCGGGGCAAACCAGCGCGCGCGGATCAGGCGCGAAACCTTGCGCCGCACTTCAGAGCGGGTTTCGGGCGCCACTGTGCTGCTCACGACGTTGCCCGGTCGCTTCAGTACGAACCATACCAGTGGCTGCGCCCAGAACTTGGCAAAGCGGCTCCACGGCTTGGCATCAGGATCAAGCAGGGCGTCGATATCGGCCCGTTCGAGCCACATCGCGGTCAGAGGCTCAAGGCTCTGGCCTGTGGCAATGGCTTGCGCCAGAAACACACCATTGATGCCGCCTGCGCTAGCGCCCGAGATGATATCGGGCAGAACCCGCAGCCGCAGTTGGCGAGTATCGGCAATGATTTTCAGCAGGCGAAGGTAGACGGCTTCGACGCCAAGTGGCTGCGTTGCATCCGGGCAGTGGAAGACGCGGCTGGCACGGGTTGCGTGCCACAGTTCCTTGGTGACGCCGTGCATGTAAACGGCAAGGCTGATGCCACCATAGCAGACCAGAGCAATCCGCAGTTCTTTTTGCCGCATGCTTGTACCATGGCAGGCTTGCGATGGCCTCGCCAGTGCGAAGTTTGGCCGACGGATTGTAAATGCTGCCGACATGATAAATCATTGAGTGGCGAAAAATGTCTGAAAAATAGAGATAATCCTCTATGTCTGCGGCTGAGTGAGATTGTCAGGGTAACCGACGCTTTACCCTTTGCGATGTAAGGCATCGCGTGAAGGGGCCAGTCCGTGCCCCAATAGGGTGACGAGCGCCGATCTGATGATCCGCCTGTTCAAACACTATATTCCCCATTCGGTCCTGTTGCTGGGCCTGCTGGATTTCGTGCTGCTGATAGTAGCAGGCGAAATCAGCTGGCAGGTTCGTGCACACCAGATCGGCATGGACCCGGGCGTTATGGCGCTGCGAACCACGCCATTGTTACTGTTTGCCGGAATGGTGCAGATGGCAATGATTGCAGTGGGCGTCTATGGGTCCGATGCGCTGCGCTCAATGCGTTATGCCACGGCGCGATTGCTGGTCGCGGTAAGCCTTGGCATCATTGCGCTGTCGGTGGTCTACTTCCTGTTGCCGGGACGCACTCTGTGGCGATCCAATCTGCTCTACGCGATGTTCTTCGGCATGGGGTTGCTGGTGCTCATCCGTCTTTTGCTGGGTGGATTGCTGGGAACGGCAGCGTTCCGGCGACGCGTGCTGGTGCTGGGGGCCGGAGCGCGGGCTGAGCGGCTGCGGCAATTGGGTGAGCGGCCTGAGGCCGGGTTTGCCATCGTCGGCTACATCGGGATGAGCAGTGCTGCACCGGTGGTGGTTGAGGCAATCCACCGCGATGCCATCAACAACCTGACGCGCTATGTTGAAAACCTGGGCGTGAGTGAAGTGGTGCTGGCGCTGGAGGAGCGGCGCAACGCCTTGCCGCTCAAAGACCTGCTGCGGATCAAGACCACCGGCGTTCATGTGAACGACTTTTCGACCTTCATGGAGCGCGAGACTGGGCGAGTCGATCTCGATACGGTCAATCCCAGCTGGCTGATCTTTTCCGACGGGTTCTCGTCAGGGCGTGCGCTTTCGAGCGCGGCCAAGCGGATTTTCGATATTGCCGCCAGTCTTCTTCTGCTTTCGCTGACACTGCCGGTGGTCGTGCTGTTTGCGCTGTTGGTGAAGCTCGACAGCAAGGGGCCGGCGTTTTACCGCCAGCGCCGCGTAGGCCTTTATGGGCAGACCTTCAACGTCATCAAGCTGCGCTCGATGCGGACCGATGCGGAAGTGGCAGGGGCGCAATTTGCGCAGGAGAACGATCCGCGCGTAACCCGCATCGGCCGCTTCATCCGCAAGGTGCGGATCGACGAACTGCCGCAAACGTGGAGCGTGCTGAAAGGCGAAATGAGCTTTGTCGGCCCAAGGCCCGAGCGGCCTGAATTCGTTGCCGAGCTTGAAGAGCAGCTGCCCTATTACGCCGAACGCCACATGGTGAAACCGGGCATTACCGGCTGGGCCCAGATCAATTACCCCTATGGTGCATCGCTCGACGATTCCCGCCAGAAGCTGGAATACGATCTGTACTATGCGAAGAATTACACGCCCTTCCTTGATCTTCTGATCCTGCTGCAGACGCTGCGCGTTGTGCTGTGGTCGGAAGGGGCGCGGTAGGCGCGGCAATGCTGAACCCCTTCACCTGGGCCGGCTTCGGGCAATGGGCTTTCGCTGCTTCGGCGGTGGCCTTCATGCTGCTCGTTGGTTGGCGCTGGGACAGGCGGCGGCGTGATCATGCGCAAACTGGTGCCAATGCCGGATCAGGAGCAGGTGCAAGCACGGGCAAGGCGGAACTGACGACTTATGTGGCCACAGCAGCCTGGGCGCTGGTTGTGGCTGGCACTGGCCTGCTGACGCCGATCGGGCAGTTGTTTGAAACGCTGCGCAGCCTAGCCTGGCTGGGGCTGGTGTTCGTGCTGTTCTCGCGCGATGGCAGACATTCGAGCGTCGCGCCAATCCGGCCGGTGCTGGCGGCACTGGTGTTTGTCGAACTGCTGCAGCCGGTGTTGCTGCTGGTGGCGGCCAACAATCGCGGTCCGGCTGTGCCGGGGATGGTCCTGCATGTAACCGTGCTGTTCCGCCTGCTGGTGGCAACCGGAGCGCTGGTGCTGGTCCACAATCTCTACGCCGGAGCGATGGCCCAGCAGCGCGTGGCGCTGCGCTGGACCTGCGCGGCGATGGCAATGATCTGGGGCTATGACCTCAATCTCTATACCATCGCGTATCTGGCGCGCAGTGTACCGCAGGAACTTGCTGCTTTGCGAGGCGTGGCCCTGATTGCGGCGGCGGGCCTGTTGGTGATCGGAGCATTGCGCGGCAGATCGGCGCTGCGCTTTTCGCCATCGCGTGCAGTGGCTTTCCAGTCGCTTTCGCTGCTGGTGATCGGGGCCTACATGTTGGTCATGGTGGGCGCAGCTCAGTCGCTGGCCTGGCTGGGCGGCAATGCCAGCCAGTTGGCCCAACTGGGCTTTGTGTTCGTCACCAGCGTGCTCGTTGTGGCAATCATGCCGTCAAGCCGGGTGCGCGGTTGGCTAAAGGTCATGCTGGCCAAGCACTTCTTCCAGCACCGCTATGACTATCGTGCTGAGTGGCTGCGGTTTACCCGCACAATTGGACGCGCTGGAGCGCAGACGCCGCCCTTGCACGAGCGCGTAGTGCAGGCACTGGCTGATATTACCGACAGTGCTGCCGGGCTGTTGCTTGTTCCTACTGAAACCGGCGACCTGGTGCTGGCCTCGCGCTGGCAATGGCCAACTGCCGATGTTCCGGCCGTGGCGATAACGGCTGAGCAGGTGCCGTTTTTCGAGCAGCGCAGCTTCATCGTCGATCTGGACGAAGTGCGCGCCGGGATCGATCTTCAGGGCGAGCGAGCTGTCGTGCCCGAGTGGCTTTGCAACGAACATGCCGCTTGGGCGCTTGTTCCTTTGCTGCATTTTGACCGGCTGGTGGGACTGGTCGTGTTGGGTCGACCGCCTTTGGCACGCAAGCTCGATTGGGAGGATTTCGATCTGCTGCGCGTCGTCGGCATGCAGCTTGCGAGTTATCTGGCAGAGCATGCGGGCCAATCTGCCCTGCTCGAAGCGAGCCGCTTTGACGAATTCAACCGGCGCATGGCGTTTGTCATGCACGATATCAAGAATCTGGCGAGCCAACTCAGCCTGCTTTCGCGCAACGCCGAAAAGCATGCCGAGAACCCTGCGTTCAGGGCCGACATGCTGATTACACTGCGCAATTCGGCGGAAAAGCTCAACGCGTTGCTGGCGCGGCTCTCGCGCTATGGCGGGAGCAATCGGGAACAGGTCGAGGACGTTGACGCAGCCGAAGTGATCCGCGCTGTGGCCGCTCGCTACAACAGCCCGGGTGTGATCCGGGTTCACGTCACCCACGATGCGCCTTGCCGCGTGCTGGCCAATCGTGAGGCTTTGGAGCAGGTAGTTCTGCATCTGGTGCAGAACGCCATCGATGCCAGCGCCGAAGGCATGGCGGTTTTTGTGCAATGCAACGTGGATGGCATCAACGGCAGCATTGAAGTGATCGATACCGGTTGCGGCATGAGTGCCGAATTCATGCGTAATCGCCTATTCAAACCGTTCGTTTCGACCAAGCCCGGCGGCTTCGGCATCGGCGCGTTCGAGGCGCGCGAACTGGTGCGGGCGATGCGTGGAAAGCTGGAAGTGGAAAGCCGCGAAGGGCTGGGCAGCCGCTTTACCGTGCGCCTGCAGCTGGCAGCAGCGCAATCCCTGATTGAAGCGATGGAACGCACGGCAACGATGCCGTCTCCGTCCGAAGACAAGCCCCAGGGCAAGAAGGTGGCATGATGAGCGAGTTGAAGCCCGGACAGCGGCCCGTGCTGTTGATTGTTGAAGATGATCCCGGACTGCAGGCGCAATTGAAGTGGGCCTACGAGGATTTCGACGTGGTGATCGCAGGGGACAGGGCGGCCGCGCTCACTTTGTTGCGGTCGGAAGAACCGTCAGTCGTCACGCTCGATCTGGGCCTGCCGCCCGATCCTGATGGCACGACCGAAGGCTTTGCCGTGCTTGATGAAATCATGGCGCTGCGCCCGCAGACCAAGGTGATCGTCGCCAGTGGCCATGGTGCACGCGAATCCGCGTTGAAGGCGATCGAGAAGGGTGCCTATGATTTCTACCAGAAGCCGGTGGACATTGATGCGCTGGGTCTGATCGTGCGCCGCGCGTTGCACCTGTCGCGGATTGAAGCCGAAAACCGCAATCTGGCGACGCGCGCATCCACCGACAATAAAGTGCTGGGCCGGATGATCACTGCCGCACCTGAAATGATCAAGGTGGCCCGCACCATCGAGCGGGTGGCCAACACCAACGTCTCGGTCATGCTGCTGGGGGCCAGTGGCACGGGCAAGGAACTGTTGGCGCGGGGCTTGCACGATGCGTCCGGGCGCGCAGGCGGATCGTTCATCGCGATAAACTGCGCGGCCATCCCGGAAAACCTGCTGGAAAGCGAACTCTTCGGCCACGAAAAAGGCGCGTTCACCGGTGCGGTGAAGACAACCGAGGGCAAGATCGAACTGGCCAGCGGCGGTACATTGTTCCTGGACGAGGTGGGCGACATTCCGCTGCAACTGCAGGTAAAGTTGCTGCGCTTCTTGCAGGAGCGTACGATTGAGCGGATCGGCGGGCGCAAGGCGATTTCGGTCGATACGCGCATCGTATGCGCCACGCACCAGAACCTTGAAGCGATGATCGGTGACGGGCGGTTTCGTGAAGACCTCTATTATCGTCTCGCCGAAATTGTCGTGCGCATTCCCGGTTTGGCCGAGCGCCCTGGCGATGCCACGCTGCTCGCCAAGACGTTCCTGATGCGCTTTGCCAAAGAGATGAACCCGCAGGTCAAGGGTTTTGCGCCCGATGCCCTGGCGGTCATCGATGGCTGGAACTGGCCGGGGAACGTGCGTGAACTGGAAAACCGCGTGAAGCGGGCAGTAATCATGGCCGATGGCAAACTGGTGACCGCAGCCGATCTGGATCTGCCGGGCAGTGAAGGCGAAGACTGCGCGCCGCTGAACCTCAAGACCGCACGTGAAGTGACGGATCGCAAGGTCATCCGCCATGCGCTCGCCCGCAGCGAAGGCAATATCTCCAGCACGGCCCGCCTGCTGGGCATCAGCCGTCCGACGCTTTATGACCTGCTCAAGCAGTACGATCTCCAGACTTAGGGCCGTCGCTGCGGTCTGCGCACTTGCCGTGCTGGCCACAGGGCCAGTGCGCGGCGATGCGTCACCAGATCTCGTGGCAAAGGCGCGCGCGGCCTTGGCCAAGGGCGATGGCATTGCTGCCGAAGTCCCCCTGAGGCTTGCCATGCGCAATGGCTTTGCGCCTGATGCGGCGCGCGCCGAACTGGGTGAGGCGCTGCTGTTGCAAGGCAACCGCCGTGAAGCACGCGAAGTGCTTTATGGTGGCGATTTTGCACCCGAAAGTGCCGCGCGCGGTTGGCAAATGCGCGGCCGGCTGGAACTGGCCGAAGGTGCATTGGCGCAGGCTGGACAGGCCTTTGACCAATCCTATCGGCTTGATCCTGAAAAGGCTTCGCTGTGGGTCGATATTGGCCGCCTGCGCTTTATCGGTGGGGAGCAAGCGCAGGCCATCGAAGCTGCTGAACGCGCGGTAAAGCTGGATCCCAAAGATCCCCGCGCACTGGAATTGCGCGGGCTGCTGATCCGCGAACAATTCGGCCTGCAATCCGCGCTGCCGTGGTTCGAAGCTGGCTTGCAAATCGTCCCCAATGATACAGGCCTGCTGGCAGAATATGCGGCGACCCTTGGCGATCTGGGGCAATATCGCGCCATGCTGATCGTTTGCCGCAAGCTGGCAAAGGTTGATCCCGGCAATGTTCGCGCGCTTTATCTGCAGGCCGTTCTGGCAGCGCGGGCAGGGCAGACCATGCTGGCGCGCACGATCATGCAAAAGGCCGGAGCGCCTTTGCGCGATATGCCCTCGGCCATCTTGCTAAACGGCATTTTGGAATACCGAGCCGGCAATGCCAATCTCGCAGTCGAACACTTTGACAGGCTGGTGCGCATGCAGCCCGACAATCTCCAAGCGCGCATGTTGCTGGTCAGGGCGCTGCGTGCCCGAAAGCTTGATGGGCAGGCCTTGCAAGCGGCGGGCATATGGGCCGATCTGAACCTTGCTCCACCCTATCTGCTGCAACTGACGGGCGAGGCCTATCAGGGTCTGGGCCGCAAGGCCGAAGCTGCGGCGCTGCTCGAACGAGCGCGTGACGAGGAGCAGAAGCCATCGGAAGTTCTGCCGACTGGCCAGCCTCTGGGCGTCTGGGCCATCGGATATCAGGAAGCGCCGAACCTTGCCAGCAATGCCGTACCCTATATCCGCGCGCTGATCGCGGAGGGGGACGACCGGCAGGCCGTTGCTGTGGCGGACCGGTTGAAGCTGGCCAATCCGGGGGCGGCCGAAGCGTGGCTGTTGGCTGGCGATGCTCGCCTAATCGCCAATGATGCCATCGGCGCGCTGGACCAGTACGGCCGGGCTGCACTGATCCGGTTCAATCTGCCCACGCTCCAGCGAATTGACCACGCCTTGCGCCTATTGGGCCGCGATGCCGATGCCAACGCCGTTCTGGCGCGATATCTTCGCCAGAACCCGGACAGCCCACAAGCGCTCAAGCTCCTGTCAAACGGGCGGGCAGCGCTGGGTGATATGGCTGGCGCGCAACGCATCGAGGCTGTGCTAACTGCGCGCGGGCTCAGAAATCCTTGACCGCGCAGGCCCTTCTTTACTCAACACTCGACAGCGCCTGATCACCCGATTACACCCAATTCAATCAAGCGATTAAATTGGGAGAGAATGATGGCAGGCGCGCTCGAAGGGCTGACAGTCTTGGAATTTGCGGGGATCGGTCCCGGACCTTTTGCCTGCATGATGCTGGCTGATCACGGTGCGCGTGTGATCCGCATAGACCGACCAGCCAAGGGCGCGCGTGTCGGCGATGAAGGCCAGCGCGATATCCTGAACCGCAATCGCGAACGCCTTGAGCTCGATTTGAAGGACGCCGCCGCCATCGCGAAAATCCGCGATATGGTGAAGCAGGCCGATGCCATCATCGAAGGCTATCGCCCCGGCGTAATGGAGCGGCTCGGCCTTGGTCCTGATGTGCTGCTGGCCGATAATCCCAAACTGGTATTCGGGCGTATGACCGGATGGGGGCAGGACGGCCCGATGGCGCCGCTCGCGGGGCACGATATCAACTACATCGCGCTGGCAGGTGCGCTGCACAGCTTTGGGCAGGCGGGCGGGAAGCCGCAGTTTCCGGTCAACCTTGTCGGGGATTTCGGCGGGGGCGGCATGCTGATGGCGTTCGGCGTCATGGCGGCGGTGTTTTCCGCCCAACGCACCGGCAAAGGGCAGGTGGTCGATTGCGCGATGGTCGATGGCGCGGCCATCCTTTCGGCCATGACCTATACATTTCTCGGCAACGGCCACTGGCGTGACGAGCGCGGCGTGAACCTGCTCGATGGCGGCGCGCATTTCTATGATACCTATCAGACACTTGATGGCAGATACGTCTCGATCGGCTCGATCGAGCCGCAATTCTACGCCCTGCTGCTGGAAAAGACCGGTCTGGCCGATGACCCGGACTTTGCCCCGCAGATGGACCCGCGCATGTGGCCCAAGCTGAAAGAGCGGCTTGCCGCGTTGTTCCGCACGAAAACCCGCGATGAATGGTGTGCGATCATGGACGGCACCGACATCTGCTTTGCCCCAGTGCTAAGCCTGCGTGAAGCGCCGAAGCACCCGCACAACGTGGCCCGCGGCACTTTCGTTGAAGATCAGGGCATGGTCATGCCTGCACCCGCGCCGCGATTCTTGGGAACGCCCGCCCCAAAGCCCTCACTGACCGGGCGGAAGTAAACTCTGGATCCGCTCATCCTGAGCCTTTCGAAGGATGCTAGCACCTTATGCTTCGACAAGCTCAGCATGAGCGGAGTGTGTTGAACAGGCGTATCAATCCGCCCGCAGCGCAGCTTCCATCTCGGCATCGGGATGAAGCCGCTTGTGGCGGACCGACCACCACAGCGATATCCCGATCAGCGCCGCGCCAATCAGGCCGGTCACGGTTTCAGGGATATGGAACTTGGCCGAAAGCAGCATGATCGCGCCAAGAGCAATGATCGCCCAGAAGGCGCCATGTTCAAGAAAGCGGTATTCTGAAAGCGTGCCCTTCTGGACCAGCATGATCGTCATCGAACGCACGAACATCGCGCCGATGGACAGGCCCAACGCAATGACCACCATGTTGTTGGAAAGGGCAAACGCCCCGATCACGCCGTCGAAGCTGAACGATGCGTCCAGCACGTTGAGGTAAAGGAACCCGCCGAGGCCAGAGCGCACGACCAGACCAGCGGCCTTCTGCGCTTCGTCGCGCATTTCCAGGATCGTGCCCAGCGCTTCAACCGCGATGAACGTCACCAGCCCCAGCACGCCCGAGACCATGAAGGTCAGCGCATCAGCTTCTGAAAGCATCGTTGAAATGCCATAGATTGCCAGCAACAGCAGCGCGATTTCTGCCGCCTTGACGTTGGAAACAAGCGCCAGCTTCTCTTCCACCCACTTGATCCAGTGAACTTCCTTTTCGCCATCAAAGAAGAACGACAGGCCAACCATGGCAAGGAAGGCTCCGCCAAATCCTGCGATGCCAACATGGGCGCTGCTGACGATTTCTTCATAGCGCTTGGGATCATTGAGCGAGAGGTTCAGCGCTTCGACCGGGCCAAGACCTGCGGCCACCGCCACAATCGCCAGGGGGAACACGATGCGCATGCCGAATACGGCGATGATCATGCCCCATGTAAGGAATCGCTTTTGCCAGACTTCGTCCATCTCCTCCAGCACGGCGGCGTTCACCACCGCGTTGTCGAACGACAGCGAGATTTCGAGTATCGACAGGACGAATACGATCCACAGCAGCGACAGCGTACCACCAGCAGTGCCGGTCTGCATCCAGCCATAGGCCACGGCCAAGCCGAGGCACACCAGCGTGAAAAGAATCGATCCCTTGTAAAAGCGCAGCAAGTCTGAATTCCCTTGATTGCAAGCAGCAGCGCTTACTTGGGTTGATAGGTCTGTTCAATGCCCGGAAAACTGCGGTCGCGCACTTCCTGCGCATATTGAGCTGCCGCGCCTGAAATGGTGGCGGCAATGTTCTCGTAAATCTTCACGAAGCGTGGGACCCGTTCGAACATGCCCAGCATGTCTTCGGTTACCAGCACCTGCCCATCGCACTGCGCCGATGCGCCGATGCCGATGGTGGGGCAGGGGACAGCTTGCGTGATCGCAATGGCAATGGGTTCGACCACGCCTTCGATCACAATGGCAAAGGCCCCCGCATCGGACAACGCCTTGGCATCGCCCACGATCTTGGCGGCTTCAGCCTCACTCCGCCCGCGCGCATTGTAGCCGCCCAGCACGTTGACCGCCTGTGGGGTGAGGCCGACGTGACCCATCACCGGAATGCCACGCGCGGTCAGGAACGCCACCGTCTCGGCCATCGCCTCGCCGCCTTCCAGCTTCACCGCTGCGCACCCGGTTTCCTTCAGCAGGCGCGATGCGCTTTCAAAGGCTTGAACCGGTGAGGCCTCGTACGATCCAAACGGCATATCGACCACGACCGCCGCATGATACGACCCGCGCACCACTGCCGCGCCGTGTGCTGCCATCATGTCGAGCGTTACCGGAACGGACGAGGGCAGGCCATAGATCACCTGGCCAAGCGAATCCCCCACAAGCAGCAGATCGCAATGGGCATCCAGCAACTGTGCCTGCCGCGCGGTATAGGCTGTGAGCATCACCACCGGCTCTGCCGTCACACCATCTTTCTTGCGTTGGCGGATTGCGGGGATCGTCAGCCGCTTCATCGGCGCAGGCGTGGGGTTGGCGCGGCTGGTGCCGGTATCGAGCTGGAAGGTGGTAGACATAGGCGCGCATCCTTTCAGTCGGGGCACTTTGGCGGGCACCTGCTTCTACTGGCTCGTTGCAAACCCGCAAGAGTCCCGCGCCTTTGATGCAAGTCTGGGGAAAAATGGCTTGCGCGCAAGGCGGTTCCCGCTAGCTTCCCGGCGATTAGCTGGTTTCGGGCGCAACCGTTTCAGGTTTTGTGCCGGACCTAAGCGGGAGAAATTCATGTTCGGTCGCGTCAAACCGCTCGACGCCATTCTTGCTACTGCAGAAAAGAAATCGCTGCACCGGTCTTTGGGTGCGTTCCAGTTGACCATGCTCGGGGTGGGTGCCGTGATCGGCACCGGAATCTTCGTGCTTACCGCCGAAGCCGCACAGAAGGCGGGGCCGGGCATGATGATCAGCTTCATCATCGCCGGGTTCGTCTGTGCCGTAGCCGCACTGTGTTACGCCGAAATGGCATCGATGGTGCCGGTTTCAGGCTCTGCCTACACCTACAGTTATGCCGTGATGGGCGAACTGATCGCGTGGATGGTGGGCTGGGCACTGATCCTCGAATATGCCGTGGCGGCAGGGGCAGTCAGCGTTGGCTGGTCCGGCTATGTCGTCGGCCTGATAGAGAATGCGTTCAGTATCGACATCCCCGATTTGCTGGTGCGCGGGCCTTATGATGGTGGCTTGGTCAATCTTCCGGCCATGCTGATCGCAGGACTGGTTACCTGGCTGCTGGTTATCGGCACCAAGGAAAGCGCTTCGGTCAACGCGGTGCTGGTGGCGATCAAGGTCGCGGCGCTCACATTGTTCTGCGTGCTGGCCTTGCCGGTCATGAAGATGGAGAATTTCGAACCTTTCTCGCCGCTTGGCTTTGGCGGAATTGGTGCGGCTGCGGCCTCGATTTTCTTCGCTTATGTCGGCTTCGATGCGGTTTCTACCGCAGCGGAAGAGACCAAGAACCCGCAGCGCAACATGCCGATCGGCCTGATCGGCAGCCTTGCCATCTGCACCATTTTCTATCTTCTGGTTGCTGCCGGCGTGATCGGTTCAGTTGGTGCACAGCCCGTGCTTGATGCTGCTGGTGCCAGCATGGAACCCGGCAGCCGTGAACTGGCAGAACAGTGCGCCGCAATCGGTGATCAAGCGGTCGTCTGTTCCAAGGAAGCGTTGGCGTGGACGCTGCGTGAAATTGGCTGGCCGCAGATCGGCAACCTCATTGGCCTTGCCGCCGGGCTTGCCCTGCCTTCGGTCATCCTGATGATGATGTTCGGCCAGACCCGCATCTTCTTCGTGATGAGCCGTGATGGCTTGCTGCCCGCTTCGTTCTCGAAAATCCACCCGCGTTACAACACCCCACACGTGATCACGATCATCACCGGTGTGTTCGTGGCACTGTTCGCGGCGTTCTTCCCGGTCGGTCTGCTGGCCAACATCTCGAACTCGGGCACGCTGTTTGCCTTCGCTGCTGTCTCGGTGGCTGTGCTGGTGATCCGCCGTCGTGAACCGAACCGCCATCGCCCATTCCGCACCCCGGCCATCAATATCACGGCACCACTGTCCTTCCTGGGCTGTGGCTACCTGTTCTACAAGCTTGATGAGAAGAGCCAGATGCTGTTCGTGGTATGGGCCGTGATCGGACTGATCGTGTACTACGCCTACAGCCGCAGTCGCAGCCACGTTGGCCTTGGTATCGTCGAAGTGCATGAAGACGATGCCGATGCTCCGCCGCAGCCGGTTCCTCCGATCAACTGATCGGCAGTCTGTGCAACAAACAAGGGCCGCTCCCCGCAAGGAGCGGCCCTTTTGGCATCTCCCCTTCCGTTAACGGGAGGGGCCGGGGGAGGGCATGTTACCTGTAAGCGCCGAGGGAACCCGGCCTTGTCAGGTTCTGGGCGGTGG
This sequence comes from Novosphingobium sp., assembly GCA_041639635.1. Classification (GTDB taxonomy): domain Bacteria; phylum Pseudomonadota; class Alphaproteobacteria; order Sphingomonadales; family Sphingomonadaceae; genus Novosphingobium. The sequence continues at coordinate 33 of JBEQBV010000016.1, read as the reverse complement.
AGGAATTCGCGAGGCATAGGAGGCCTTGCGAGT